>SCVK01000046.1 GCA_004297075.1 Chitinophagaceae bacterium | reverse complement strand
ATTATTTTAAATTAAATGTTAATAATTTTATCAATTCTAACAAATTTTATGAGTAATTTAGATTTGCAAATAATTATTATTATTTAATTTAATATTAAGTCTATGTCAAAATCAACCGTCAAGCAATTTGCACCTTTCATTCTTTTATTAGTAGTAGCCATAGCGGCTATATTTGTCCCCTCCCTCCCCAATTTTGATGATGGGGGTAAATACAGTGCCGCCGATATCGCCTGGATCATTGTAGCCACCGCGCTGGTATTCCTGATGACTCCAGGTCTGGCTTTTTTCTATGGCGGTATGGTTCACCGCAAGAATGTGATCTCCACCATGATCAAAAGTGTGGTTGCCGCCGGAGTGGTTAGTATTCTCTGGGTTTTTGTAGGATATAGCCTTTGCTTTGGCGAGTCTATCGGGGGATTCATCGGCAATCCCAGCACCCACCTCTTTTTCAAAGGCATCAATTCCGGCGCTCCCTGGAGCCTGGCACCCAGCATTCCACTGGCCCTGTTCGCTTTGTTTCAATTGATGTTTGCCATCATTACTCCCGGACTGGTGGTAGGCGCGGTTGCTGAGCGGATCCGTTTTACCGCTTATATCCTGTTTATCGCATTGTTCAGCCTGCTGGTGTATGCTCCCATTGCACACTGGACCTGGCATCCTGAAGGTTTCCTGTTTAAAATGGGCGCCCTCGATTTTGCAGGTGGTACCGTGGTACATATTTCTGCCGGTTGCGCCGCATTGGCCGGTGCGCTGGTATTAAAACGTCGTAAATCTCACCTGGAACAGCAGGAAATTCCGCCGGCTAATATTCCGTATGTACTGATCGGAACCGGTTTGCTCTGGTTTGGCTGGTTTGGTTTTAATGCCGGATCTGCACTGGGTGCCAACGCACTTTCTGTATCTGCTTTCGCCACTACCAACACGGCCGCTGCTGCAGCCGGTCTATCCTGGATGTTCTTTGATGTGATCCGTGGTAAAAAACCTTCCGTACTCGGTTTCTGTATCGGTGCCGTGGTTGGCCTGGTTGCCATCACACCTGCTGCCGGTTTTGTAGCCGTGCCGCAAAGTATTTTTGTAGGTTTTGTGGCCGCCATCGTTTCTAATCTTGCTGTATACTATAAAACCAAAACCAGTCTGGACGATACACTGGATGTATTCCCCTGCCACGGACTGGGCGGTATGGTAGGTATGCTGATGACAGGCATTTTCGCCACCAAATCGGTTAACGCTGCCGGAGCAGATGGTTTGTTCTATGGAAACGCTGCTTTCTTCTTCACCCAGGTGAAAGCACTCTCCATTGTAGTTGCCTACAGCTTTGTGGTATCCTTTGCTATTTTCAAATTCATTGACCTGATCCTGCCTTTACGTGTAACAGAAGAAGAAGAGATCCAGGGCCTGGATGCATCTCAACACAACGAAAAATACGGAAGAACGCCGCAACTGGCCTGATTCATCCGGAATAACCCATAGTACCGGCAGCTGTTTCATCATCAACAAAAGTGCCTTTCTGCTAACGAAGAACCCTCTGACCAGGGTGTGCACAAAGAAGCTACCGGGTTTCCAAAAAATAAGGTACAGCCATATGATACACCTCTGACCAGGTATATCGGCTGTACCCTTTTGTTAATCATAAAACCTATTGCAATGTTAAAGAAAATTTCAGGAGTATTCTGTATTGGATTTTTCACCCTCGTCTCGGCCAACGCTCAATCTGATTCCAGCAAAAAATCAACCACTACTTTTACGGGATCTGTAGATGCTTATTACCGTTTTAATTTCAACGATCCCCCTGTTGGCACCAATAACTTTACCAGTTTTACCAATTCAAAAAATTCCTTCGAGCTCGGTATGGCTTCCATCAAAGTGGACCATAGTTTTGGCAAAGTATCTGCCACGGCAGATGTAGGCTTTGGCCGCCGTGCACAGGAGTTCTCCTACAACGATATCGGCACCACTTTAACTGCCGTAAAACAGGCGTTTGTCAGCTATGCCGCTTCCGATAAAGTAAAGTTCACCTTCGGTAAATGGTCTACCCATGTAGGTTATGAACTGCTGGATGCCTATGCCAACCGCAATTACAGTATGTCTTACGGTTTCTCTTACGGTCCTTTCTTCCATACAGGTATCAAAGCTGATATCTCACTGGGTGGCAAAAGTGCCCTGATGCTGGGTGTGGCCAACCCTACCGATTATGTAAGTGCGCCCAACAGTGTAAAAGTGCTGATCGCACAATTCAGTACCGGTTCTGCCAATGATAAAGTGAAGGGTTACCTGAATTTTCAGGGAGGAACAGGACTAACACAATTCAACCTCGTAGTAACCGGTGCCGTATCAGACCAGTTCAGTCTCGCATATGATGGCAGCCTGCAATCAACCAAACAGGGAACCAGCAATTCGAGCTGGAAAAGTCATGCGGTTTACCTGAACTATGATCCCGCCAAAACATTCGGCCTTACCCTCCGTGCCGATTACTTCGACGACAGAAAACTGTCTCCATTGCTCAGCGGTGCAAAAAAAATGTTCGCTACTACCTTATCGGGTAATGTAAAACTGGATAACCTCACCATCATTCCGGAACTACGTTTAGACAGTGGCAGCGGTGCCGCTTTTGTAAAAGGAAACGGAACTGCTACCAAAAGCACCGCCAGCTTTATACTGGCTGCGGTTTACAGATTCTAACTAAGAATTTTCTACCTATACATGAGAGAAACGCAAAGAGATACCCGTCCGGGTGTCTCTTTTGTTTACAGGCAGCGGCAGCATTGTTTTATTTCCTAAGTTCGGGGGATGAAACGGATCCTACGCTTCCTGCAATACATCTATTGCGTGTATGCCTTGCTTACGTTCGTCGGGGTAATGCTGCTGGTGTTTCCCTTTGTGATTCTGTCATTGTTCTTCGGAAAGATCACGGGAGGTAATATGATCTACCGTTTATGTCATGCCTGGGCTTTTATCTGGTACTGCCTGATCGGCGTCAGACACAAAGAGATCTATGAACACCCGCATGATACCAGCCGGCAGTATATTTTCGTGGCCAACCATATCTCGTATATGGATATCCCCCCGTTGGTGCTGGCCGTACACCAGCCCATGCGTGCCCTGGGCAAATATGAAATGGTGAAAGTGCCAGTTTTCGGATGGATCTACCGCGCAGCCGTGATACTCGTGAACCGGAAAAATGCCGACACCCGCGCCAAAAGTGTACGTGCCTTAAAATCGGCTTTGAAACACCATATCTCCATTTTTATTTTCCCCGAAGGCACGTTCAATGAAAATGAAAAACATCCCTTGAAACATTTTTACGATGGTGCTTTCCGGATCGCCATTGAAACGCAAACCCCCATAAAACCCCTGTTACTGGTAGATACACTTGACCGCTTACATTATAGAAGTCTTTTTGAACTTACGCCCGGTAAAAACCGGGTAGTATACCTCGAAGAAGTACCCGTATCGGGCCTGACCCTCAAAGACATCCCCCACCTGAAACAACGGGTATTTGATATGATGGATGCCGGCCTGCGCAGGTATCGTAACTATCCATCTGCTTAAAGCGTATTTTTGATCAAATTCTACGGTTTGTTTGTTGAAGTTATCATACCACTCGCCTTACCTAAAAATTATACCTGGGCCGTTCCCGAACAGTGGCGGGCAGGCATACAACCCGGCGTACGCGTAGAAGTGATCTTTGGCAGGAACAAACGATATGCCGGTATCGTAAAAAAAATACTGAACGAAAAACCGGAAGCTTTTCAGCCAAAAGATATCAGTAACGTGCTCGATACAGAACCGTTGATTCACCCGCATCAACTGGCTTTATGGGAGTGGATGGCCCAGTATTATATGTGCAGCGAAGGAGAAGTGATGCAGGCCGCTATCCCTGCCAACCTCAAACTATCGAGCGAAAGTATACTCGTGTGGAATGAAGAGAGAAGTTATGACTTCAGTGATCTCTCCGATGCAGAATTTCTGGTGGCAGAGGCACTGGAGATCAAAAAAGAACTCAGGCTTACAGAAGTGCAGCAATTACTGGATGTATCGAATGTATACCCGGTGATCAAAAAACTGATCGAGAAAGGGGTATGTTATGTATGGGAGGAACTGAAGGAAAAATACAAGACAAAAACGGAGACCTATATCACACTTGATCCCGTTTACCAGCAGGAGGAAAAACTGGCAGATCTGCTGAATAACTGGAGCAAAGCGCCCAAGCAGATGGAGCTGTTGTTATCGTATCTGCATCTGCAGAAAACAGCAGGAGAAGTAACCCAAACGCAGTTATTAAAAAAATCGAACGCCACGGCCGCACAATTGAAGGGTCTTTGCGAAAAAGGAATAGTAAGGGCTGAGAAAAGAAATACGGACCGCATCCGCAGCCTGCCCAAAGACATACAGATAGATTTCACTTTGTCGGAAGCACAGGAAAAAGCGCTGGGTGAAATCAGACAGCATTTTACTGATAAATCCGTTTGTTTGTTACATGGGGTAACTGCGAGCGGTAAAACGGAGATTTATACCAAACTGATCGAATCCTATATCCGCGGGGGTAAACAGGTATTGTATATGTTGCCCGAAATTGCCCTCACTTCACAGATCATCCGGAGGCTGCAGAAACATTTTGGGGGATATATCGCGATCTATCATTCCAAATTCAACCCTAACGAGCGGGTAGAGATCTGGAACAAAGTAAAGACAGGAGAAACCCAAGTGGTATTAGGAGCCCGTTCTTCTCTCTTCCTTCCTTTCAAAGACCTGGCACTGGTGATTGCTGATGAAGAACATGATGCTTCCTACAAACAACAGGATCCGGCACCCCGTTATCATGCCAGAGATGCGGCTATTTATTATGCCGCTTTGTCTGATGCACGCGTATTGCTGGGCAGTGCCACCCCTTCTATCGAAAGCTATTATAACTGTGAGCAGCAGAAATACGGGCTGGTAACCCTGGAAGAAAGATTCGGACAGGTAGAACTGCCCCAGATCAATATCATTGATATCAAGCGAGTCCCAACCAAAGAAAAAGGCAAGATCGCGCTCACCCCCCCGTTACTGGAGGCAATCGCTACGTCTTTGCAACAACAGAAACAGGTGATCCTGTTCCAGAACCGGCGAGGTTACTCCCCTTACCTGCTCTGTACTACCTGTGGCTGGATCCCGCATTGCAGCAACTGCGATGTAACATTGACCTATCACAAAATCAAGAATACACTCAGCTGCCACTATTGCGGTACTTCTTACCCGGTTATACAAACCTGTGCCGCCTGCGGCAGTCATGGTTTTACACAGAAAAATTTTGGTACCGAAAAAATAGAGGAACTGGTCACCGAAGCTTTCCCCGATGCGCGCATCGCGAGAATGGATTATGATAGTGTGAAAGGAAAAAATGATCACGATGCCCTGATCAAACTATTTGAACAGCAGCGGATAGACATACTGGTAGGCACACAGATGGTGGTGAAAGGTCTCGATTTTGAACACGTGAACCTGGTAGGTGTGATAGATGCAGATGGCATTCTCAACTTCACCGATTTCAGGGTGAATGAGCGTGCTTTTCAGCTGATGGAACAAGTCAGTGGCCGGGCAGGCAGAAAAGATGGTAAGGGTACAGTATTGATACAGGTAAGTAATCCGGTTCACCCGGTATTGCAGTTTGTAAAAGCACATTCCTTTCCCCGGCTCTTTGCCTATGAAATAGCCAACCGGAAACAATTTGCCTATCCGCCTTTTACCCGACTGATCCAGGTAACTTTCAAACACAAGGAAAAACATCTCGCAGAAGAAGCTGCGCATATTATGATGCAGGGATTGAAAAAGGATTTTGGCGCAGAATGTAATGGACCGGCCCAACCGGTGGTAGACCGCGTACGGAACCAATACCTGTGGGAGATCCTCATCAAACTGCCCAAAGATGCCAGAAGGATCCAGTTATGTAAAAGAGAAATACAACAGCAGGCAGTCATTATTCAATCCAATAAAAGATACCGCGGTGTTACCATCCTGCCCGATGTGGACCCCGTATAACCCTTATGGAGATCAGGCATAATATATCACTCCGTACCTATAACAGTTTTGGCATCGATGTTTCTGCCAGATCCTTTGCTGCTTTTACTTCGGTAGAGGAACTGGCAGAACTGGTAACAGGCAGTACCATCCCTACAACAGATCCATTACTGATTCTCGGTGGCGGCAGCAATGTGTTACTTACCCAACCTGTAGATGGCTGGGTTCTGAAGAATGATCTGACAGGCATTGAACTGCTGCAAGAAGATGAGGATCACTACTATGTCAAAGCGCAGGCAGGTGAAAACTGGCATGGGTTTGTGCAATATTGTATTGCACAGGAATATGCAGGTGTGGAGAACCTTAGTCTGATACCGGGAAATGTAGGTGCTTCTCCCATGCAGAATATCGGCGCGTACGGCGTGGAGATCAAAGATATATTTCACGAACTCCGTGCCTATGACCTTCTGGAAAAAACCATCCGGCATTTTGGATTAGAAGACTGTGCTTTCGGTTACCGCGAAAGTGTTTTCAAGAACCGGTACAAAGGAAGGTATGTGATTCTCGATGTAACCTACCGACTCAATAAAAAACCTGATTTTCATACCAGCTATGGAGCCATTAAACAGGAGCTGGAACGGATGGGCGTACAGGAACTCAGTATCCAGGCAGTTTCACAGGCGGTGATCAATATCCGCAGCTGCAAACTACCCGATCCCAAACAGATCGGCAATGCAGGCAGTTTTTTCAAGAATCCCGTGATCAGTAGCGGACAGTACGATATCCTGCAAGCACAATATCCTGCTATACCCGGTTATGCTGCTGGTGAAGGATATACCAAAATAGCAGCAGGCTGGTTAATAGAACAATGTGGTTGGAAAGGCTATCGCAAAGGGGATGCCGGTTGTTATGAGAAACAGGCACTGGTACTCGTGAATTATGGAAAAGCCAGCGGAAAGGATATCTGGGAGTTGTCCCAATCCATCATTGATTCTGTTAAGGAAAAGTTCGGAATTCTGCTCGAAAGAGAAGTCAACATTATCTGAGTGTTCTACGTAACTGTGTCTATAAAAGTAAAGAGGGCCATCAAACGATGGCCCTCTTTGTAGGTTACTACTAATCCAATACGATTAATAATATTTCAATTTCATTTCAACGCGACGGTTCAGGCTACGGCCTTTGGCTGTTTTATTATCAGCTACGGGCCTGGAAGAACCAAATCCTTCATGTGTTATACGACCGGCATCAATACCACCTTTGGTAGTCAGGTAATCGTAAACCGCCTGTGCACGCTTATGGCTCAGTGGCTGGTTGATTTTGTCGCTACCGGTATTATCGGTATGACCTTCGATATCCAGTTTCAGGGCAGCATCTTCTTTCAGGATCGCAGCTACATCGTTCAATGATTTGAATGATTTAGCCAGCAGTTTGTTGCTTCCTGTAGCAAAGAAAATATTCTTGGCACTGGCCGCTACTTTTTTCACGATCTCTTCTTTGATAACAGGGCAACCATTGTTCTCGCGAACACCTGGTACATCCGGACATTTATCTTCTTCGTCATTGATGCCATCTTTATCGCGATCGGGAATCGGACAACCCTGGTAACGGGCAACGCCTGCTACGGTAGGACATTTGTCTTCTTCATCGTTGATGCCGTCTTTATCGGTATCAGGTACAGGACAACCCTGGTATTTAGCCAGACCTTTTACGGTAGGGCATTTATCATTTTCATCATTAATACCGTCACCATCTGTATCAGGTACAGGGCAACCGTCGTATTTGGCAATACCGGCAACAGTAGGACATTTGTCTTTGCTGTCGAGGATACCATCACCATCAGTATCTTTTTCAACCGGCGGTGGTGGTGGTGGAGCTACAACAACGGGTTCTGCTTTTTTCTCTTTCAATGGAGAACCGATACCGATAGAATAAGTCAGGTGGTTGGTAGCGAGATTAGAGATCTTGGCGTTATAACCAAACTGGGTGTTAATGAAAGTTCCCTCACCCAGGTTCATCTGCAGACCCATACCATAAGGCATATATGCTGCAAAATAAGTACCTGCGTACATGGAAGCACCCAGTCCAACTGTAAAGTAAGGAACAAGGAAATGTTTATCTGTTAACAGCTTGAAATTCATGCTGGCAGATGTTTCGAGTAAAAACCGGCTATTGGTTTGCTGCGAAACACCGGATTTGTAAGAGAAAGGATATTTAACGTATGAACCACTCAAAGATCCCATAAAGTCGATATGCTCAGTCAGCCCCTGAAAGTATTGAAGACCCAGGCCTGGAGACATATCACGTACTTTCGTCCATTGTCCGTTATTTAATACAGAAGATAAAGAGCTATGATCAATCAGATCAGCTGTTCTCATGTCTTTCAAAAGGAAGTTAACAGTCAGTGTAGGTCTTTTTTTATAGCTGATGGTGGCAGGCTGTGCAAAAGCTGCAGCTGACAAGCCAAGTGCTATCAGGGAAAAGAGGAATTTCTTCATAATGCGAGTTTTAGTATGTATGGGGCAAAAATACAGTCAGAAACTGACTTTTGAAAATTATGATAACTTTATATTATACCCAATTAGTTAAGAGTGCCCTTTTTAACCTTTTCCACTCTTACCCGGGTTAACCCTTTTTTCAGGAAACCCAATTTCTGAGCGGCAGATCTGCTCAGGTCCACTACCCTGCCTTTGGCTTTCATCCGGGGATGCATCCTGTCGTTGATTCTCACAATCACCGATCTTCCGTTTTTCAGGTTGGTTACCCGAACCCATGTGTTTAGGGGGAATTGGTTACTGGCAGCAGTCATTTTCTTGTTCCGGAAGATCTCGCCGGTAGCGGTTTTGGTTCCATCCAGGTTGCTGCTATAAAAGCTGGCGATCCCTTGTAAAGCCCCATCTTCTTTTTTCAGGTTGGATTCTGCATCGTTGTCAGCCTCTTTGGTGCTATCCCTGGCAATCGCGGAAGAATCCATTTGACTGACCGTAGAATCGGTTACTGCCGGCAAACTATCCGGCTGCTCTTTAATTAGAGCCGCTTTTTTCTGCCAGATAATGGTCTCCACTTTCACTTTGGTTATCCCCCTGGATATAAAATCCAGCTGGTTGGCTGCAGCCCGGCTAAGGTCTACCACCCGGCCCTTTTTCTTCATCCGGGGGTGCATCCGATCGTTGATCCTCACCACCACAGACTTGCCATTGAAAAGGCTCGTCACTTTTACCCAGGTGTTGAGGGGAAAATTATTACTGGCTGCTGTCAGCTTATTATTACGGTATCGCTCTCCCGTCGAAGTCAGGGTGCCATCCAGGTTACTGCTGTAAAAGCTGGCAATACCGTTTACTGATTTGCCTTTGATGATATAACCCGGCGTATCAATTTGTACGGTATCAGAAACAGGCTCTATTTTAACAGAAACCGGAAATGTGTCAGCATTATTGTTTGATTGATAATTATTTATAACAGTTTTTTCTATTTTAACTTTAGCTGAACCGGTACGCAAGAAACCTAACTGAGTTACTACGGAACGACTTAACTGGATCACCGGAGCCGATTTCTTTTTGGAAGTACGGTCGTTGATCCTGACCAGGGCCCATTTGCCGTTTTTGAGATGGGTTACTTTTACCCAGGTTCCCAAAGGGAATTGATTAGAGGCGCCGGTAGGTTGTGCATTGTAGAAAATCTCCCCACTGGTGGTTTTGCTGCCATCCGCCTTGCTGCTATAGGTGGCTGCCATCCCGCTAATGGGCTTACCGGTTACCTGAAAGGAATCCGGCACCTGCCCAAAAGCTGTTTTGGGACTGAACGTAGAATCAACCTGGGCAAAAGACAGGCTGATACCGATCAGCAGGTAAGAGAATAGAAATACCAGTTTTTGCATCATGAAGGTCATTTTAACACTGCATCACAGCTTTTCCTCATTAGTAAAATAGGAAAAGCTGGTGGATCCAGGCAGTTTTCTTTTATTATTTTTACTGCCGATGGTTGCCGCAGGTTGCCAATAACCATGCCAATTTTGATGACTGTATTAACATTAAAATTTAATTTAATCGATATAATATATTATAAATCAATGGTAATTTTTGAATTTGTAAAAATCAAGAAATGGATACAGCTGAATAGATCAAAGCTGTCAGCTGCCCTCCTCAGCTTGTTCGTCATCTGCCACGGACCGATACGGGTAAAGGCTCAAAGCCCCTCCCTTATCCGGCAACTGCAAACAGAAACCACTATCCGGATCCACAACCCGGCTAACAAAACCATTACCTGGATCAACCTGCCAGACAGTCTGCACCGGTTAAAGAGATCCAAAAAGCTACTCTTGATCTTTTTCGCCCTGCCTAACGGGAACAGCATCGAGTGGACCATGGGCAAAACCATGGTACCCGGGGATGACTGGCATTATGATATCCAGCATATTGCAGCCCAAACCCGGTTTATCCGGGAGGTGATGAAAGACAGACAGATAGTGGTGGCGTATATGGCCAATGAACTGAAAAGCTGGCCCGCCTGGAAAAGACAGCAAGCGGATGGGCCTCGGGAGATCAAACGTATGGTTGATTCAATAGCCGGTATTTTTCATCCATTCCATACAGAACTGGTATTAAACAGCCATAGCGGAGGAGGCAGTTTCCTCTTTGGCTACCTGGATGCCGTATCCGCTATTCCCCGGGAAATTAGCCGGATTGCGTTCATTGATAGTGATTACGGTTATGAAGACTCTCTGCACACCCAAAAGCTAAGGCATTGGCTGAGCGCCTCCCGCCGGCACCACCTGAACGTACTGGCGTATAATGATAGTGTAGTGATCTACAACGGCAAACCATTGGTGAGTCCCACCGGTGGTACCTGGTACCGAACCCAACTGATGCAACAAAAGCTCGCCGCCTCTTTTCGTTTTACAAAAAGCGCCGACAGCAGCTTTATTAATTACAGTGTATTATCAAATAAAATTGATATTCATTTGAAAACCAATCAAGAAAAAAAAATTATCATACAGAACAAGTGGCAAGAAATGGGTTTATCCATACCATTCTTAGTGGCACCCGGTACGAGAAAAAAGCAGGGTATCAATATTGGGGAGAGAGGGTATATGGAGAATTTATCTGGCCCTGACCAGGACAACCCAGCCTTTCTTTACGACCGGAATTTATCTGTCTTTTCATCGGCTGTCATATCCCCATTGCTACGGATCTGGATCTGTATGCTCGTGATCCATTCTGGACATCCGCGGGATACAAGGTGTTTGTTAACCTGGTTGATCACCGCCATCACTTTGGCATAAGTACCTTCCAGCACGGTGGCAAAGGGACCCACTTCATATTTGATACCCGATTGCTGGATGATGGAGATGGCCTCATCCACCCATTCGTAGGGATGCCTATCCTGCACCACGGGCAATAACTGAATCGATGCATTTATGAGGTAACCGTGCATAACTTATTGTATTTCAAAAACTTCAACTACCGCATCCAGGTTCAGGGCGCCATGAATATGAGGGAAAACCTCATTAATGGAACCAGCCAGCTCAAATATGAGGGGTCTTTCCACTTTCGCTTTCTCGATCTTCAGTTTCACCAGCCCGGTTCTGCCTTTGTAATATCTCTCCAAAACGCCTGCCACCTGCGGTTCAGTACTGCAGTGAATAAAACCTTCAGTAGCGAGGGTATCTGAATTGTAATGACCAAGCTGCTGAGCCTCGGCCCACTGCTCTTGGGTAGTAACGTGGTATATGTAATCTGATTCCATTGTATTTGAATTTAATAACGGATTAACCCGTAAAGATTAAAACGGGTAGCGGCAGCAACTTATTGCTTTGAACCGGTTATCGGCCCAATATGGGCTTTAATTTTTGGTTAAGTAAGAGCAGGTCGGCCAGCACCATGGCCGTTACGGCTTCCATCACCACTGGTACGCGAAGGGCGATACAAAGATCATGGCGCCCTTTTACCGAGAAGGTTTCGAGCTCGTTAGTCTCCCAATTTAAAGTAACCTGTTCTTTAGGAGTAGATGAAGTAGGCTTTATAACTATTCTGTAAATCAGCTCGTTACCATTTGTTATACCGCCCACAATACCACCGGCATGATTAGTCCTGGTTTTACCGGAAGCATCCAGGATGGGATCGTTATGCTCTACCCCGAACATTTTGGCAGCGGCAAAACCGGCTCCAAACTCCACCCCTTTTACGGCCGGGATAGCAAATACGGCATGAGCCAGCAATGACTCTACCGAATCAAAGAAATGCTCTCCCAGTCCAACAGGCAAGCCATTTACACGGCATTCCACAATACCGCCGATACTGTCTTTGGCTTCGATGGCTTTATTCAATCCTTTCTCCAGATCGGTTTCCCCGCCTATTTCCAGGATAGTTGATTTTACCTCCATTCCCTGCAGGAGTTTTTTGGCGATCACGCCGGCAGCCACCAGGCAAACCGTTAAGCGGCCGCTGAAATGTCCTCCTCCCCTGAAATCTTCAAAACCACCATATTTGGCATGGGCCGTAAAATCGGCGTGTCCGGGGCGGGGTACTTCCCGCTGTTTCTCATAATCGCCGCTACGGGTATTCTTATTCTCAAAAAGGATGGTAATGGGTGCACCGGTGGTATGGCCGTTGAAAATCCCGCTTTTGAAAATGGGCAGGTCGTCTTCTTTCCGGGGGGTGGTTCCTTTTTGCACACCTCCTTTGCGGCGTTCAATATCTTCCAGGAAATCAGCTGTACCCAGGGGCAGGCCCGCAGGACAGCCATCCAATACCAACCCTACCGATTCGCCATGCGATTCGCCAAAAATATGTATGCGGAATATGCGACCGAAACTGTTCACGGGGTGATGGGTTTATTGGTTTATTCGTTTATTGGTTTATTCGTTTGTTGGTTTACTGGTCTACTTACTTACGGTGGCACCGAGTTGTTGCAGGTGCTCATAGAAAGCAGGATAGGATTTGTTGATTGCTTCTGCTTCTGCGATGGTTACCTCACTACTGGCCCTTAATCCGGCTACGGCACAGGCCATGGCAATACGGTGATCGTGGCGGGAGTGGGTGAGCGCTCCCCTTACCCCGGTTCCGCCTTTGATCAGCATCAGGTCGTCCTGCAGGTTAATTTCAATCCCCAATTTAGCAAACTCCTGC
>SCVK01000045.1 GCA_004297075.1 Chitinophagaceae bacterium | reverse complement strand
TAACTGTAACAGGTCAGCCTCTTTGAGCAACGCTACTACATACAATATATCAGCAGTACCTATTGTCTGGTTTTGTAACAGGATAGAACGCTGGTGATCGGTCCAGGCACTTGCTTCGGTGCCGGGCAGGCGGTATACAAGCAGGTGATCGGGTACCTGCTTCGTGCAGACAAGAGGTGTATGGTTCAGATGCAACTGCATGTGAAAAGGGCTATAAATCTACCCTTGTCCACTTATGCAGGATACTTTCCGCGAAAAATAGAGTATTTCCCACCAAAAATCGAGTATAAATACTCTATGTAGCATACTATATATCTGCTTCTTTTGTCGAAAACAAAAATTATGATCCCAAATCAAATCTCATTGCAGGAAGCCATAGCGCTTACCACCCGTTATCGCGACACACCCGTTGCTGATGCGTTTTTCTCTGAAGTCTATAACGGCAGTTCCGTACTGGCACTGCTGAACCAGCCGGGTTGTCGGTCTTTTCGCGTATATTTAGGACGAAAGCCCGACCAACGAATCTGTACCGTTCTGGTAGGTGTAGATGCCAACGGACATGATCTCCTCCCCCCGGCCGGGCCGGCAACCCTTTCTGATGATGAAGGTATTTTGCTGGAAGAAGCCATTCAATGCCCCCCGATCTGTCCAACGCCTTCGCCCTTAAATGCATGACATGCGCGATTTTGATATCCTGCTGGTATCTGCCTGCTCTATCCTGTTGCCGCTTATAGCGGCCGCAGGCAGGTACCGGCGTTTATCTTATCGCTACACGCCGCTGGTATTTTTATTACTCGCTGGTGCACTGAACGAACTCATCAGTTATGCAGCGGCATACTGGTGGCACAGTAACCAGGTAAACGCCAACTGTTATACCCTCATCGAATACCTGCTCCTGCTTTGGCAATTGGCAAGAATAGATGCACAGACAAACAGTACCCTTTCCGTTGCCGCTTTAACCGGACTTGTCATCTGGCTCACCGATAATATCTGGTTACATGGCATTGGCCAGGCCAATGTATGGTTCCGGATCGGCGCTTCCCTCATCATGGTTTATTTCAGCATCGATACCGTTACACAGTTGTTACTGGGTGGTTCCACCCATGTTCTGCAAAAGACCGACCTCGCACTCTGTCTTTCCTTTTTCGTATACCATACTTACCGGAGTTTTATCCTCCTTTTCAGCTTTTTCGCCAGTCACCCGTTTTCTGTTGTCAGCAGGCAGTTATGGCTGGTCCTGGCATTGATCAATATATTGATTCATATCACCTACACCCTCGCTATCTTATGGATACCCAAACAACCCTTGACCTCAAACAGGTATTCCTGACCTGTCTTGCCTTTATGAGTATATTATTACTCATTGTACTCGTTACCCTGATCCGCCGGTTCCGCCTGCGCCTGCAGCAATACCACCTGCAACTGGCCCGCGAGGTAGAACTGATTGATGCGGAACGAAGAAGGATACATACCGATCTGCACGATGAACTGGGTACGGGCCTTGCCAGTATCAGCCTGCTGGCACAGCAGGTGCAGTCGCATAATTCCTTACCCGTTGTTGAAAAGATTTACCACCAAACCCTGATCCTCCGAACCAAGATCAGGGAGATCGCTTATAATTTTGTGCCGGTTATCCTGGAAACACGCGGCCTGGCCATTGCCATACGGGATTACGTGGAAGAAATTGCCAGTAACCATCCTGTTGTCATCACCGCAGATATTCATATCGTGGATCATGGCTACTCCCTTCCCAAATCGGTGCATCTGTACCGGCTGATGCGCGAACTGCTCATGAATGCACTGAAACATGCCCGTTGCAGCCGTATTTTATTACAGCTAAGGGAGAACAGGAAATCAGTCATTCTTTCTCTCTCAGATAACGGTATTGGTTTTTTACCCGAGCAGGCAGCTACCTGGCTCAAGGGTGCAGGTTTATCACATATACAGTCCAGGGCAAATATTCTCAAAGCGCATTTATCCATTCGTTCCGCACCCGGTAAGGGTACGGATATAACCATTCGTATACCCTTAGAATCGCTGCGGTCATGAATAACACACCCATACGGATCCTGCTGGCAGATGATCATGATCTTTACCTCGATGGCCTGAAAGGTTTGTTTCAAACCCAGCATACCTACGAAGTGGTGGCCGAAGCCCATAACGGTATGGAGCTGGTAATGCTGGCCGAATTATACCAGCCGCAGATCGTACTCACCGACCTGCGCATGCCACTGCTCAGCGGTGCCCATGCCATCAATACAATCACGCAGGCAAACCCCACCTGTAAATGCCTCGTGCTCACCAATTATGAAAACGATCTCTCCGTTATCGAGGCCCTGGAAGCGGGCGCAAGGGGGTATATCACCAAGAACATGCCCAAACAGGAACTCTTTACCGCACTGGATCAGATCAGCCGGGGGTACCCTTATTTCTGCCAGGCCACCACAGCCAAAATGGTGAGGCTCATCAGCAGAAGCAGCTACAATCCATTTTCCCATAAGCGGATATCCAAATTCTCCCATCATGAAAGAATCCTTATCTACCTGATCTGCCTCGAAAAAAGCAACCAGGAAATTGCCCATACCCTTTCCCTGAGCCCCCGCACTATTGAGAATAACCGCGCCCGTATCTACAAAAAAATGTGCGTAAAAACATCCGCCGGCGTAGCTATCTATGCTATCAAAAACAATATAGTATCGATGAACGATCTGGAGGAGGAGGGGGGGGGATGGAATGATAGAATGAGTGAATGAGTGAATGGTCTTTGGTTTTTCGCAGAGCGGGATCTTCGCTGTGCTACGATTTGGCATTTAGCGCATTGGCGTATTGGGTTTTGGAACGCCTGTCTGCGGCATGCGTTTTTTTCGGGCTTTCAACATTCACTCATTTGCTACACCCCGTCATTTCGATCCCGCCGAAGGTGGGCTCGAAATGACGGGAACCACAACATAAACTCGCAAACAACTACTTACCTAATTATTACAGATCTGTCAATGCGCTGGGTTAGTAGCTGCGAGCTATGAGCTTCGAGCCACGAGCTGTGGGTGGTGAGTGGTGAATAGGCAATTGTCAATTGTCAATCCGCTAATCCGTCATCCGCCATCCGCCATCCGCCAATTCGTTTTCTACCAAATCGTAGCGAAGCGAAGATCCCGCTGAAAGCGGGAGACCAAAGACCATTCGCTCAAAAGCATTTCGCTGTTTTTAGGGATTATCTTACCTTTAATGTATGCCTACTGCTGTTACAAATAAGGAATCTCTTTTACTGCTTTTGAAAGAGCATGGTCCACAGATCCGCGCCTATGGTATTCAGAGGCTGGGGTTGTTTGGCTCCTTTGTACGCGACCGGGAAATTCATAAAAAGAGCGATGTAGATTTCTTAGTTGACTTTACAAATGGCCAAAAAACATTTCGTAACCTGATGAATCTTGGCTATTTCCTGGAAGAGTTACTCGGGCGGAAAGTAGAGTTGGTCACACGTGAATCATTGAGCCCTTATATTGGTCCGCACATTTTAAAAGAAGTACAGGATGTCGTTATCTGATGAAGATTTTGTACGACATGTACTGGACGAAGCGTGCAATATTGCCGCTTTTATGAAAGACAAAAGCATAGAAGATCTTCGAAGCAATATTATGCTTGACCGCGCTGTAACCCGTTCTCTGGAGATCATGGGCGAAGCTTCTAAAAAGGTCAGCAAGGAATACCAAAAAAAACATCCATCCCTACCCTGGCGCGAAATGTCGGACACCCGAAACCGCATCATCCATTTTTATTTCGGCATAGATCACGAAGTAATCATGGATATTGTCACCAACGAATTACCCACCCTGACTGAAAAACTTACGAGACTACTGAATGGTGAGTAGTGAGTGGTGAGTAGGCAATCTGTCCTAATTACCCAACATGCCAATGCGCCAACCCGCTAATGCACTGAGCTATGAGCTGCGGGCCACGAGCTGTGAGTGTGAGTGGTGAATGGGCAATTGTCAATTGTCAATCCGCTAATCCGTCATCCGCCAATTCGTTTTCTACCAAATCGTAGCGAAGCGAAGATCCCGCTGAAAGCGGGAGACCAAAGACAGTGAGTAGTGAATGGTGAATGGGCAATTGCCAATCCCTAATTACCCATTCACTCATTCTATCATTCACTTATAAATTCCATCCCTCATACAAGAAACCGCATCCCTCATAAAAGCAGGCTGCTAATTTGGTGTTATGAAAAACAGCGTACTGTTTGTGATCAGGTTGGTGTTGATATGGTTGTATAGCTATGTGGCATTCAGCAAATGGTTTTCTTTTGGGCAGTTTGTACATGACATGCATAACCAGCCTTTTGCCCGCTGGTTAGCAGATACATTGATAGGAGTGCTGCCTTTGCTGGAGTTGGCCGTTGCGGTGTTGCTGTTTTTTCCCAAACTGGTAATATGGGGGTTTCGGTTATCGGTGGTACTGATGGGTTTGTTTACAGTATATGTGGGGGCGGTGTTGCTGGGCGTGTTTAATAGGGTGCCCTGTGCCTGTGGTGGTTTTTTGAGTGGTTTGGGTTGGGGGCAACACCTGGCGGTAAACCTGGTATTATTGGTGGTATCGGTGCTCGGTTTGTACCTGCAAAAAAATACAGAAATGAAAGAGATGCATGCATAACAGGGTAAGCCGAAAACCTGTATAAAAGAGTAGGCGATATTTCTTTCACCAATGTTGCCTAAGGAGCAACACATGGGTTTCTTTTTTTCACATTTAAAATAAATAATCATGAAAAAATTATCATCTATCCTTCCGATCCTGGCCTTGCTGCTGGCAGTGGCCGGTGCTGTTGCTATGAAGCCCGCACCCAAAAACCAACCGGTACTGACTTATTATTTTACAGGACCTGTCGGTGGTGAATTTAATCCTGACAATTATGACACTGATCCACCTACAGGAGGGTGTTCAGGTACGACTCTGGCCTGTGAGGTCCAGGTGCCGAACGGGTACTCCAGTATTGAAGAGTACATGACCTGGCTAAACCAACAGTCCAATAAAGAAGAGCTGTTCGAGGCCCAGGTGGTTACGAAAAGGGATTAGGGTTCCTTAAAAAAGAACACCAATGAGCAGTTATCATTGGTGTTCTTTCCTTTTTATCTTGGGTTCTGGGAAATCCCGGATAACTGTATGATTTCTTCGGGGATCGCAATAGCGTACCTCGGATCATTGGGCGGCAGGGTATAGGTCTGACCTCCCAGAATTCTTGTCAGCGTAATATTCCCGCCTTCTGCATTTAGTCTTTTAAGGTCCATCCATCTAAGCCCCCGCATTAACAATTCCTTTCTTCTTTCAGCCCGTATTAATTGTAATAAGGCTGTTGCCGTTACATTGGAAACCGGTATATAGGTTCCGGTCCGCCAACGGGTCTGCAGTAAGGTATTCAGGTCTGCCATGGCCGCAGACAAGTTACCCAGTTTTGCATTGGCTTCTGCAAGCATCAGGTAAACCTCATCTGTAGCAACCCCACTAAAGAGATTGCCACCTCCTTCATAGCTGCCTTTAAACCCATACGTTCCATTGCCATTACTTTTAAAAAACAGGGTTTTGCGCAGATCATTGGGATGATAACTATTATAAAGGTTTGAATCAATCTTCGCCCGGTTAATGGATATGGGGGCCGGGACTGGCATTACATTTTCCATCACGACTTCTGTGTTGAGTTGTGGGAAAGGAAAAGCATTGTTCGCATTCAATGTATTATAGTTCAGCAGTGTGCTCTTGATTTGTAAAGACTTGTCAGCATACAATAGGCAGCTGTCATAGTTTCCCATCGACAGATAGGTTCTCGCAAGCAATCCAAAGGCGGCAGCTTTGGAAGGACGCATTACATGCAAAGGGGTGGAAGCCAGGCGATCGGCAGCTTCCTTCAAGTCCTGCAAAAGCTGATCATAGGTTTGCTTGAGTGTGCTTCTGGTAGTTTTTTCGTTAAAATCCTGCGACATGCGAAGGGGAATTCCCATCGCCGTTTCTGCATTGGCTGGTACATAAGGCCCACACCAGATGATGGCAGCCTGCAGGAAGGCCCGCGCACGCATTACCAATGCCGATCCTTTTACATTGTCCCACTCTGGTTGATTGGAGGCAGTTCTCTCAATGGATTTAATATTATCCAGGACGACATTGGTAACAAATACAGTACTGTATATGTTAGACCAGTCATTCTGATAATTGGAAAATACCCGGTCATCCTGCCAGGTATAGAGTCTTCTGTAAGGTTCTGCCAGCGTATTCCAATCTGCATCAGAGAGATAATAATTATCAGCACTGGTTTCAGAAGATCCCGGATCGGCATTATTCAGCTTGTAATAGGTATCCAACAGGGACTGCAGATCACTTAAGGAGTTAGGAACCGAAACTGCCTGGTTGGGTTTGGTGTCAAGGTATTTTGTGCAGGCACCCAACAGAAGGGTGGTTGTTATCAAAATACTGAGCGTGAATTTATATTGTTGTTTCATGATTAGTTGTTTAGTAATTAAAAACTAAGGTTGCATCCCACTGAAAAAGAGGCGGATGGTGGGATAGTTTTATCCAGATAATCAGGATCCAGTTTAGCAGTATTGGCCCGCCAGAGGATTCCCAGGTTACTGGCATTGGCAAATACCCTGATCCGACTAAAAGGGGTACTTCTTTTTTTGCCAGGTGCATATTCATAACTCAGGGTGATATACTGCAGGCGCACATGATCTCCTTTTTCTACCAGTGGTTCGGAACCTTCGTAAAAAACATCCCTGTTTGTTACCAATGGATAGGTCATAGAGGGTACGGTCGTAGTAGTTTCATCTCCGGGATTCTGCCATCTTCTGGCAAAATCTGCGTGACCCCCTCCATTGTTGAATAACGTAAAGTAGTCAATGGTACTGCGGCGGAAATAATAACCGGTTTTGCCCACGATATTAACTGTCAGCGAAAACCGTCCATAACTGAACGTATTTCTCAATGCCAGTTGTGATAAGGGAACAGCCGAACCATTGTACACCGCATTTTTCAGAGAATCACTTACCAATGCTGTATAGTCGGTACTCAATTGTTTATGAAAGATTCCCAGCGGATTGCCTGACAGTGGATCCAGACCCGCAAAGGGGTAAGAGAATACCGAATATACAGGGTAGCCTTGTAAAGGGGAAAGTGAGTAGGTCCCGGCGTCCAAAATATAAGTTGAAGCCCGGGCCGAATTGGTATAATACTCGGTTACCTTATTTTTTGCTATGTTCCACATTAGTGTAGTCTGCCATTTAAATTTGCGGTCTATATTAAGGCTGCTTAGTTCCAGATCCCATCCTGAACCCTTCATAGAAGCGGTGTTTTTTACAAGTGTGTTCACAATCACACCTGTGTAGTCTATGGGTGTCAGTCCATAGAGATCTTTTCCAGTTTTAGAGAAATATTCTATGGTACCACTCAAACGATTGCGCCGTGATTTAAATTCCAGGCGGATATTCAACTGCCCGGATTTTTCCCAGCGCAGGTCTGGGTTGCCGTACTGGCTGATGGTTGCCATCGGCAATAGGGTATAGGGAGAAGTTGACTGGATCATCATGGTGGTCAGCGCTGATTGGTTGGGGTTAATATTGCCGCTATAACCGTAGCTCATGTTCAGCTTAAGAAAGGGCAACCAGTCAGCTCTATAGAATTTTTCTTTCGAAATCAACCAGGATAGGCCTGCTGACCAGAGGGGCGTCCATTTCTGGTTGGTGTTCACTCCAAAAATATTGGACGCATCGCGGCGACCGCTCGCTGAAAGAGTATACCGATCCAGATAGGTCCACGCAAGATTGGCGTAAGTGGACACAAAGCGATTGGTTAATTTGGATAGAAAATTATTACTCGGAATAAAGGAAGAAAACCCAGTAACGAATTGCGGATAGGTTACTGTATAATCCACGTTGACAGAGGTCAGGTTATCCGGGTTATAGCCATAAGTTCGATAGGTATCGGTATTGGTATTCACTTCGTGGATCTCTCCACCAGCCATTCCACTTAAACGGTGGTTTTTCCAGCTGTGGTTGTACTGGAGTTGCACCCTGTAGTTCTGGGCAGTCAGCAGTATATTGGATTGGTCAAGGATACCACCCACGGGCACCCGATTGGTTTTCTGGCCAGTTGCATAATTGAGCTGTGTGAAGTTGTTGATGGTATTTCGTGCAAAAAAACTCTCTTTATCAAAGAGGGTCTGGTTGGTGGTGCGCTGGTTTTCATAACGATATTGTAATTCAGCTGTCCAATCACTGGAAATTTTGTAATTAAGATTAGCAAAAGCCATCAGGTCATAGCGGTTACTGGTCGTAACTGCATGTTTGTAATCTTCCAGCGGGTAGTATTTCCAGTCAAGCAATTTGCCCTGCCCTACGGTGTCGAGATAGGACTGTCGGTAGGATTTATTCAAGGCAAGGGCCTTACCATTTTCGTCTGCAAACATGGCATAGGGATACAAGGAAACACCAGCGCCAGAAGTAATGGAGCCATAACCACCCTGACCGCTGGTAGTGGTATTTTGTATGTAGGACATACCTGCTGTTAGTTGCAATCTGGAATTCAGGCGGATGGTGTTTTCACTACGCAGGCTGATCCTTTGTAAAGAGGCAGATAATTCAGAGATATTGCGATCATACCCTCCGGAAAGCAACCATGCGCTGTTCTGGTTTCCCCCTCTTAGCGAAAGTGCGTACTGCTGCTGCACTGCCGGCTGATAGATGTATTTCTGAAAGTCATTTCTCACATCCACATTACGTAGCGCATTGATCCTGGCATCCGCTTCAGCGGGTGTCAGTTGCCCGTTTGATTTTTTGATCAAAAGTTCCAGCACGGGGGAGAGTGCTGGTTTGTTTCCGGAATTAATATTACTGTTATAAAAGCCCTTGCTATATAAAAACTGTTCCACATCGATATAATCTGTGGAACTGATCGGTTTTGTATACCAGATGTCGGGTTTGTCAACAATGGTTAGGTTAGAGGAAAATTCAATGGTTGTGGGCTGATTATAGTGTCCTTTTTTGGTGGTAATTACAATCACCCCATTACCTGCCCTTGTTCCCCAGATAGCAGCCGCAGCGGCATCTTTCAAAAGAGTAACAGACTCCACATCGTTGGGATTGATATTATTCAAATCGCCATCGTATGGAAAATTATCTAAAACGATCAACGGGTCCTTCGGGCCACCAATGGTGCTCAGGCCACGGATCATGATGCCGGTAGAAAAAGAATTGGATCTTTTTTTATCAATGGTCAAACCGTTTGCTATTCCATCTAATCTTGCCAGTACAGAGGTACCGACCTGCTCGTTAAATAAACGGTTACTAACCACGGCAAATGAACCGGTGGCTTTGTCCCTGGCAATTGACTGGTAACCTGTCTGTACAGTTACTTCCTGTAGCGTTTCCCCGTTACCAGTCATGCGGATAAGCATTGGCTTTGATTGCAAGGCATTTACTGCCAGGCTCAGTTTCGGATAACCAATATATTCAATGGTCAATGTATCCTTCTCAAAACGACTGTTCAGTAAAAAACTGCCATCTGTAGCCGAGAGTGTTTGTGTCTTAGATTGCTTCAGGCTCAGCCTGGCTCCTGCCAGAACCGCACTGTCTGAACCGATAAGGGTTCCTTTGATCTGGAAGGCCGGCTGCGCGAATAACCCACTACAGGCATTGAGCAGGCAATAAAAAAGAGTGATCTGGTATTTTTTCATGTGAGTTTATTTTTTTTGATGATAGGATGGGTTCTCAGTCAACACGAATACCGCAAGTTGTCTCTTTGCGGGAGTGAGCCTGAGTTGGTAAGGAATCAACGCTCCGGTTAATACATCAGGATCTGATAACGCTTTGAATGGAATTACGAGGTCAATCGGATAGTCTATTCCTGTTTCATTAACAATAATGGCTTTGCCGGGAGAAGGCTGGTTGGCACTATTACAAATAGCTGTTATGGCCTGCATGCTATGCCCTTGCATGAATACACTGTCTGAAAGATTGTCTTTCCTGTAAGCTGGTCTTTCTGCTTTAGATCGGGCAGGCCCATTCCCCTCAGTAGTAAGAACATAGCAGGGCAGTTCCCTGTTTTGCCAGGAACCCAGTAAGGGGGAGGCCGTTTGCAGGGAGGCTTTCAGGTCTTCTAATACCAGTGAATCAGGGCAATCACCCGGGAAAACCCCTTCGTAACAAAAAAGATTATTCCTTTTCCATTCTTCGGGGTCTGTGGTTTTATCGAGGTAACGTGCCGGTTCCGAAACCTCCAATAAAACCCGGTTAGCCTGAAATTTCCAGGCATGCTGAAAAAGACTTAACAACCCCCAATTGATAAAGTATACTCTTTTGGTGGCTGTAGTGTGCTCGGTTCCACGCCTGCTACCTAGCCCCACTACTTGGCGGGTAAGGAGGTTCTGGCGCAAAAAGAGGGTGGAGTCAATCGCTGCTAACTGGCTGCGTAAGGACAGTTTCGGATTAAAATCCAGCAGGTCTTTTTTCAAGGGTAATTGTATTGTAGCAGAGGTTAAGGCCTTCTCCAGGTTAGCGGCTGTGATGGACTGCGCTTCTGTAATCGCCATCACTTTCCCGTTTTTGATCCAGACTTCATGGGGTAAGAGATAATGCGGAAAGTGCCGGCGAAGAACAGCATCACCAGTGAGAAAGGGTAACCGGGTATTTTTCCCCTTCGGATTGGTTTTCAGGAATCGGCCGATAGCCGTTGAAGATTCGGAACAGACCACCAATATGGAGAGCATATTACCGAATCGTTTTTGCAGGGAATCAAACCTGGGCAGTGCCGCTATACAGGAACCGCATCTGGTATCGAAGAAATCCAATATGACCAGTTTACCGTTTTTGGCTTTTAGGTGATAAGATGTAAAAGGTGCATTTAATAGGGGTCGAAGGATCCTGTCTGGAACATTGTCTCCCACAGTCAGTGGTCGGGTGTATTGCCCGTAAATTGTTCCCAGGCACAGGAAGGCCAGTAGACAAAGCATGTATTTCATTTTACAGTGGTGGTTTTGTGGTGGTAAAACGGAAGCTGCCATCAGGCTGCGACCAGGATTGATGTCTGGCATGCAGAAGCCTGAGTGAGGTATCTGCTATGGGATAAGAGGTATCAGCGGCGGAACGGATGTTTCCTGTGAGGACAATGCTTTGTGCAATATTCCGTAATGGGCATAACAATAACAGCAAGCAAAAAATACGAATCATTTGCAGTAGTTTTAATTTTGTACAATAGATTGAAAATCAGCGAATAGACTACTGCTGTTACACCGGGTTCTTGGGTTTTTTGGCAAACTGTGTTTTCAATAAACACAGGGCCTGTCCGATGAGTGAGGGTAAGAGGCGGTTTTTCAGGCAATGATTTTTATAAAGGCAGCAGGCATTGGCGAGCGCGGGAAAACGTTTTTTGCGTGGATGCCGTTTCAGCAGCAGGTAATAAAATACCCCTGCCTGTACTTCCCTGCGCTGGTTAACAGGCAGTTGCACGGGTTTCAGGGGTTGGGGGTTGAGCATAAAGTATATAGAGTTGATAAAGTATATAAAGTATATAAAGTCAATAAAGTATATCGGTATCTCTTCTAACCGGCAACGGTTCTTTGGCCGCTGCTGTTGCTTGTAGGCGTTGGCCGTTGGTTACTGCTGCAACAGGGTTTCCGGCGGATAAGCCCGAAGTAAATGTTGCGTGCCTGCAAATACTTGCCTATAGGTGATTGACCGGTAGCTGCAGAATCTTCAATTTTAAATCACTTATACTAAGCAGTATTGAAAACCAAAATAGACAGTTACGTAATAGAGCGGGTGAAAGAGAAAAGGATCGAAAACGGTCTTTCTCAGTCCGACCTTGCCTATGAACTGGGTATGTCTGTTGGTTTTATCGGCAAAGTGGAGAGCAAAAACTATCCTGCTCACTACAATCTTCGTCACCTCAACGACCTCGCCAAGATCCTCGCTTGCAGCCCACAGGATTTCCTGCCTAAAAAACCCATCTAACCGGATTACCAAACAATCAACCACTTCGGGGGGGAGTTTAGCTAAGATAGGAGCTTTTTTGATACTTGCCTATGGGTGAGTGATTTTTTTTCTGGAAATATGTCAGGAGGGGGGAGAGATAATGATAGAATGATAGGATGATAGAATGATAGGATGGGGGTGTTGGTCTTTGGTCTCCCGCTTTCAGCGGGATCTTCGCTTCGCTACGATTTGGCTTGTTAGGAGCAGGAAGGGTAAGCAGTTTATTTGTTAGAATTGGGGGGCGCATTGGGTATTAGGAAGGATTGCCCATTCACCATTCACAGCTCTTGGTATTTGGCTTAATTGAGGTGATTGGGTATGGCAGTTTCTGATCACGTTATTATGAGGATGCCCGGCATCCCCCCTGGTACCCACATCCTCGATACACGAGCAGGATTAAAACATTCACTCATTCTATCATGCACTCATTCACTCATTGAATTTGGCGGATTGACAATTGCCCATTCACCATTCACTACTCACAGCTCATAGCTCTTGACATTTGGCTTAATTGGGGTGATTGGGTATGACAGTTTCTGATCAGGTTATTATGAGGATGCCCGGCATTCCCCCCTGGTACCCCATCCTCGATACACGAGCAGGATTAAAACATTCACTCATTCTATCATGCACTCATTCACTCATTGCTTTTGGCGGATTGACAATTGCCCATTCACTACTCACAGCTCGCAGCTCATAGCTCGTGGCATTTGGCTTACTTGGGGTGATTGGGTATGGCAGCTGCTGATCAGGTTATTATGAGAAAGCCCGGCATTTACCCTTGGGACCCATCCTCGATACACGAGCAGGACTAAAACATTCACTCATTGTTTTGTCTCATGAAGTGCATACCTGTATAATTCAGATTGCTCAGCGCGTACCCAGACTACCTAAAACAATAAAGCCCCTCAACACTGTACCCGAAATTACAGGAACCTTCAATTCTCCATCCAATATTGCCCGTTACCCCGTTTTACTTAATTTGCATGTCTTTATTAACCGTCGGTAATGGGTGCTTAATATCAGACCAGGTGGTTAAACCCTGACTGAAACCTAAGCCAATTGGCCGATAAGAACTGATATCCAATACCCGTTTCAAACACTACATACATGAAAAAAGCCTTAATTACCGGTATAACAGGCCAGGATGGTGCTTATCTGGCAGAATTATTATTGAAAAAAGGCTATGAAGTTCATGGCATCAAACGCAGGACATCCCTGATCA
>SCVK01000044.1 GCA_004297075.1 Chitinophagaceae bacterium | reverse complement strand
GCATCAGTACTCTCCTGTGTATTCGGATGCGTGGTTACCAGTTTCTGAAAGCTTTTCAGCGATTCATCGTTCCGGTCGAGGTTAAAATAAGCCACCCCCAGTTTCAGGTACACCTGTGGCCCCATGGCAGCGGCCTGCGGATTACCCACCAGCTTCTGCAAGGGAGCAATGGCTGCCTGGAAATTTTCATCCGCCAGATAAGTATTGGCTACCTCGAGTTGGGCATCGGGTACCAGTGCAGAAGAAGGATATATTTTTTCGATGGATTGTAAGAGGCTGATCTTTTCCGGATTCTTATTCATGGCACCGGCAATAATACCTTTCTGGTACAACGCATAATCAGCCGATGCCAGTTGGAGGGATTGTACTGTTTCGTACATCCTCAGCGACTGCTTAAAATCCTTACTCATAAAATAACAATCTGCTGCCCGCAGGTAAGCATCCTGTTCAATTTGGGTGGAAGTTGCAGACACAGTTCTGGTAATCTGTTCAAAATAGTTTTTGGCCAGTGGATACTGCTCACTCTTCAGGTAACCATACGCCAGGCTGTATTTCGCATTCACCGGATTCACTTCTCCATTGGTAACCGGGTTCTTCAGGTAATTGAGGAAAAAAGCGACGGAAGCCTCTGTTTGTCCTTTGCGGTAAGCGATCTCTCCCTTCCAGAAATAAGCCAACGGCAACTGAGCCGTATTATAAGGCACTTGCAACAGTTTGGTGAGTAAGAGATCTGCCTGGTCTATCTGCTGGTCGTTGATCAGTTCCACCGCACTTCCGTATAACAGTCTTGGATATAGTTTGATCACCAGGTCACTTTTCACGGCCAGGCTCTCATATAATTTCAATGCCTCTTTGTAATTACTGGTATTAGCGAGGGTGTTCACCAAAAGTTCCCGGGCTTCCTGCGTATAAGCTGATTTTGGGTAAACATCGAGAAATGATTGAAAAGATTTCAAAGCTGCATCCATATAACCCAGCTCATAGGAAAGCTTGCCATAATGATAAGCAGACACTTCTTTCTGTACCGCATTGCTGTTATTGGCAGCACAGAACTGGAAAGCCGTGCGGGCATTGGCTTTATCATTGGTTTTGAGATATGCATCGGCCAGCAGGTACATGCTGTTCTGGGCCAGCGAGTCCTGGGCACCACCCAGTTGTTTAAAGCCTTCAATGGAACGTGACCAGTCTTTTGCTTCGTAATAACAGAACGACAGTTCATACAGGTCTTCCCTCCGCACTTTCTGGTTGGCAGATACATATTGCTGCAGGTAAGGCAGGGCTTTGGCAAATTCTCGTTTTTCAAACAAAAGATGTCCTACCAGTTGTTTCAATTGCAATTCATAAAACAAGCCGCTTCTCTGTAAAGCCGCTTCTCCGTACTGGAGCGCTTTTTGTTTATCGCCACTGAAATAATAGATCTCGGCTATATAAAAAGGGATCACGGGCTGGTAGGCAGGCAGTTTCTCTGCTATCTGAAAACTCTCCAGTGCCAGCTGGTAATTTTTATCGTTGAAGCAGATAAAACCAAAATAATAATTCGCATCCAGGTAATTGGGATCGGTTGGCAGTTGGCGGATGGCATTGAACAATGGTTTGGCTTTCTCAAAATCCTGTGTCAGAAAATAGCCATAGGCCTGGTGAAATTTCATGTCAGCGATCTCACGGTTGCTCAGGTTAGCAATGCCGGTAGCCGCATATTGTTCCTGTGCATGGGTAAAATCCTGCTGGCGGTAATAGTACTCGCCCAGATGAAAACGCATCATCTGGATGCGGGCGGGTGTATTCTCCTGTTCTATAAAACGGGTAGCAAGGGGTACCGCGGTACTATCGTTTAACTGCAGACCGCAGATGATATAGTAGTAGCGGCTTTCGAGTTTGATGAAATCGGTGGTCTGCCCCTGCCCTGCTTCATCGTTGTACACCTGTTTGAATACAGGATAGGCCAGGCTGAACTGTTCTTTCTGGTACAGGTCTTTGGCCCTTTTGAAGGCCGCATCCGGATCCAGGTGTATTTTGGTAAGCTGGGCCTGCAGTGTGGTACCATTGGCAGTTAACCATACAAAAAGGAATATGCGAAATATTTTCTTCATAGTGCAAGGAACGGTTTACAACTGTGTATGTACTGTGTAGGGCTATCCGGCCCATATTTTACTACTCTTTAAACGAAGCAACGCGGCAAAGATTTCCCTTTGTTTCTTAATGAAAAGCGAAAACCTGTTTTAAAGGTAGTATTCGGGGTTTGTAAGCAAACATCATTCCATCATTTGTGGA
>SCVK01000461.1 GCA_004297075.1 Chitinophagaceae bacterium | reverse complement strand
CCACGACGAACTCGACCTCGCCCCCTTCAAGGTCAAGGTGAAGACCGGCGGCGGCACCGCGGGCCATAACGGCCTCCGATCGACCGAGGCGCATATCGGCAACGCCTTCCGCCGGGTCCGCATCGGCATCGGCCATCCCGGCCATAAGGATCGCGTGACCGGCCATGTCCTGGGCAATTATGCGAAGGCCGAGATGGACCCGCTTGCCGACCTGCTCGGCGCGCTGGCGGCCGAGGCGGACTGGCTGGCCGCCCGCGACGACGCCCGGTTCATGAACGAGGTGGCGCTGCGCTTCGCGGACTGACGCCACGGCTCAGCCGGCATCGTACCGCGCGCCGGACCCGCAGACGGCCGCCTTACGTTTCCTGACGCGCGCTGGCGAACGGGCCGCCACGGCTCTATGAGAACAGGACGATGCGCCTGTTCCTCGCCCTGCTCGGTCTGGCCGCCCTGCCGATGGAGCCCGCCGCCGCGATGGTGCGCGCGGTGCTCGTCGGCGCCTCCACCTTCTCCGATCCGAAGCTCGGTGCCTATGCCCTGCCCGGTGCCGCGACGGATGCGCGGCGGATGGCCGACGCGCTGGCGACGCTGGGTGCCGATCGCGATGCGATGACCCTGCTGACCGGGGAGGCCGCCACCCTGCCCGCGATCCGTGCCGCGCTCGACCGGCTGGCCACGGCCTCGCGGGCGGGGGACCGCGCGGTGATCTTCCTGTCGGGCCATGGCACCCAGGCGCCGGCCAGTCGCGGAGACCCGCTGGAGCCGGATGGTCGCGATGAACTCTTTCTGGCCGCCGATGCCGGGCCGTGGGACGCGCGCAGCAAGACCGTGCCCGGCGCGCTGATCGATGATGAGATCGGACGCCGGATCGGCGAATTGCGCGCGCGCGGCACCGACGTCTGGGTGATTATCGACAGCTGCACCGGCGGAAGCCTGCTGCGCGGTTCCGCGGGAACGCCGAAGACCCTGGCGCCCGAGCGACTCGGGATTCCCGCCACGGCGCCCCTGCGCGGTGCGGTCGACGGCTCCGGCTTCGTCGACGGCGGGCTCGCCGGCGGCGGGCGACTTGTCGCGTTCGCGGCCGCGGGGCCGGGCGCCATCGCCTGGGATGATGGCGACGGCGGCGCGTTCACGCGCGCACTGGCCGGGGCGATCGCCCAGCACGCACCCGCCAGCTTCGCGGCGCTCGCCGCGGCCGTGGATGCCCGCCCGCCCGGCGGAACATCGGCCGGTTTCTGGACCGCCGGAGAGCTTTCGGCACCGGTGCTGTTCGATGGCCGTTCGCCCGACATGATCGACCTTGCCCGCGCGCTGCCGCCGCTTCCCTTCGCCACCAC
>SCVK01000460.1 GCA_004297075.1 Chitinophagaceae bacterium | reverse complement strand
TGTCGGTGTACGGGCCGGTGTAGCGCTCCCACACACTGATGCCTACACGCAGGCAGGTGTCGGGATCCTCGACGATCTCGGCGGTGCCGTCGATCGACACACCACGCAGGGTGCCGTAGGTGTCACCGTCCTCGATCATCACGGTGATGGTCGGGTCCCGGCGCAGGTTGACCGCCTTCTGCGACTTGGCCTTGGTCTCGAACCAGATTTCGCCGTCGAGCACGGCGTACCACATGGCCACCAGGTGCGGCCGGCCGTCCGCCAGGACGGTGGCCATGGTCGCGGTCCGGCTGCGATCGATGAACTCGACGATCTCGTCGTCGGTCATGACGATCTTCTTGCGCTCGTTCTGTCCCACGCTCTTATGCCTATCAGGCCGCCTCTGGGGGCCGTTACTCGCCCCGCAGCGCCGCGATCGCCGGGCCGAACATCGTCGCCTTGATGGCGGCCATGGTCTGGGAATCCTTGCCCGCCACCGGAATCACGAGATCCACGGCGGCGGAGACCACCGCGTCCTCGGCCGCGGCCAGTTCGACGATGCCGTACTTGGCGGCGTCGTCGCCACCGAAGCGCCGGCCGGTGGTCATCGACGCGATGGCCGCCTGCGGCGTCAGCTTGGCCTGGATCAGCGCGGCCATGCCCGGGGTGAACGGAATCCGGATGTCGACCTCGGGGAAACAGAAGAACCCGCGGTCGGCGCGCATGGTCCGGTAGTCGTGGGCCATGGCCAGCATGGCGCCGGCGCCGAAGGCGTGTCCGTTGACCGCGGCGGCCGTCGGGATCGGCAGCGTCAGCACCCGCGCGAACAGGGCGTGGACCCGCCCGACGTACGCCTGCATCTGGTCGCCGTGCGCCATCAGCCAGTCGAGATCCAGCCCGTTCGAGTAGAACTTCCCGGCGCCGGTGGTCACGAGTCCCTGGGCGCCACCCGCGACGAGATCGTCGATGGCACTGTTGATGTCGTCGAGGAAGCCGAGCGAGAAGCGGTTCTCGTCATCGCCGAGATTCAGGATCGCGATCTTGTCCTGGTAGCTGACGGTGATGGTCATGGTTGTTTCCTCCTGGTTGGGGTGGGTTCGTCGGCGAGGACGGCGCGGACGGCTGCGGTCAGCCGATCACGCGCCCAGCTGTTGCTGATT
>SCVK01000043.1 GCA_004297075.1 Chitinophagaceae bacterium | reverse complement strand
TTCCGATGCCTAAAAATATCTTTTTACCGCTAAACCAGTAAACAAATAAACGGGTAAACTAGTAACGCTTCTTAAATTGTCCGCCTCTGCCTTCCTGCCGGCCACCGTTGTTACTCCTGTTTCCACCCTGGCCCTGCTGGTTGCCACCACCGCTGTTGCGGTTATTGCCACCCTGGCTTCTGCCACCACCGCTGCGGTTGTTATCGCGCTGACCACCGCCACCGCTTCTGCCGCCGCTTCGTCCGCCAAAATTCTGCTGCCAGCGTCCGCCACCACTACGCGGATATTCATCACGCTCAAAATTCTGGTTACGGTGTTTGATATAAGGGGTGTTACTGAATTCCAGTTGTCCGCCGGTAATACTGTTCAGTTCGGTACGGATGGTATCATCATGCACCAGTTCTTTGTGCCAGTTGCTGTAAGCCAGCTTCATATAATAGGCAATGGCATGCGCAAAGCCGGCTTTTTTCTCCGGATCTTCTTCTTTCAGGGCCTTGTCTATCACCACTTCCAGGTTCTTACCCAGGTGTGCATACTTGGGATGACGCTTGGGATAAGGCAGTGGATCGGGTTTCAGCTTATAGGTCTCTTTCTGGGGAATGGGGTAAGGACTATCCACATCCAGTTTAAAATCGCTCATAAAAAACAGGTGATCCCATAGTTTATGCCTGAAGTCTTCTACATTCTTTAAATGCGGGTTCACAAAACCCATCAGTTCTATCACATACTGGGCCTGTTCCTGGCGCTTGGCACGGTCCTCAATGGTCAGCAGAAACTCCACCATTTTCTGTACATGGCGGCCGTATTCTTTCATTCCCAGGTGACTTCTCTCCGTATTGTATTCCATAAAATTGTTCATCTACGGTAACAAATGTAAGTAATAAGCGCAGATTAGTAGGATTTTGGGTATGATTGGTATGATTTGTGCCGGTATTCTTACCTGATTTAACAATCTACTGTGGCTAATCCGGAATTCGCCAATCGCTCTTTTACCCGACTTCAGCGCTTTTGGCATCACCTGTTGCGTCGCACACTTGTACACCCGATCCGGGCGGGGCATTAGTGGATTAGCGGATTTGATCGCTTTCTGCAGATGCAACCAATCCCCCCAAATCCATTAATTCATAATCCGTAATCCATAATCCGCGAATCCTCTACTCGCAACACTTCCCAACAAATCATACCCATCATACCCCAATCATATCCAATCTGCGTTTATCTTCGCAATATGGAACAGTTAGTACAACAGATCGAAGCCTACCGGCAGGAGATCGCGGCGGTTGAGGCAAATAGTCCGGAAGCCGTAGAAGAATTCCGCATCAAATACCTGGGCACCAAAGGATTGGTGAAAACCATCATGGGCGAAATGCGCAATGTGCCAAACGAGCGTAAAAAGGAGTTCGGACAGATCCTGAACGATTTTAAACTGTTTGTAGAAGGTAAATATGAAACCTTAAAAGAAAATAACTCCCAACTCCAGACTCCTAACTCCCAACTAATAGATTGGAGTTTACCGGGCGATCCGGTGGTTGTTGGAACCCGCCATCCGTTGAATATTGTCAGAAACCAGATCGTGTCCATTTTTAAACGCCTTGGTTTTGCGGTGGCCGAAGGACCGGAGATCGAAGACGACTGGCATAATTTCGGAGCCATGAACCTGCCCGAAGACCATCCGGCGCGGGATATGCAGGATACTTTTTATATCAATCAGAACCCATCCTGGTTATTGCGTACTCATACCAGCAGTGTACAGGCAAGGGTTATGGAAACACAGAAACCACCCATCAGGGTCATCTGTCCGGGCAGGGTATACAGAAATGAGACCATCAGCGCCCGTGCACACTGTTTCTTTCACCAGGTAGAGGGATTGTATATAGATGAGAACGTAAGTTTTGCCGATCTGAAACAGACTTTGTACTTTTTTGTACAGGAAATGTTCGGAAATGACGTGAAAGTGCGTTTCCGCCCGAGTTATTTCCCTTTTACGGAACCCAGTGCCGAAATGGATATCAGCTGCCTGATCTGTAAAGGGGATGGCTGTAATATCTGTAAACACACCGGTTGGGTAGAGATCCTCGGAAGTGGTATGGTGCATCCGAATGTGCTGGAGAATTTCGGCATCGATTCCAATAAATACACCGGTTTTGCCTTTGGCATGGGCGTAGAAAGGATTACCCAGTTAAAATACCAGGTAAACGATCTCCGCCTCTATTCGCAGAACGATATACGTTTTCTGAAGCAGTTTACGGGTGTTGTCTGAGTAACTGCTGTTAAAACTCATTTTTTCAAAGACCCGCTAACCGGGTCTTTTTTTGTTTAACGACCATTTGTTCAGTTCGTATCACAAAACAAACGACTATATAAAGTATCGGATTTTGCATATAATAGTTCAACAGTTACACCAGTTGGCGGCTTTATTAGCTTATCTTACTCAGCTAACCCCCTAACCGATTTGTATGTTTGCCATTCTTAGTTTTTTTCTGCTGCATTGGTTCCTGTCATTGTTTTTTCATTCCTTTTTTCTGCATCGGTTCTGTTCGCATAAAATGTACAGTACCAGCAAAAACTGGGAGCGGGTATTTTATATAAGTACCTGGTTGGTACAGGGCTCTTCTTTTCTGGTGCCGCGTGCCTATGGGGTAATGCACAGAATGCATCATGTGTACAGCGATACCGAGAAAGACCCGCATTCGCCCCATTTTTTTAAAGATGTGTACCAGATGATGCGCAGCACCATCCTCATCTTCCGCGGTTTTTTAACCGGCAAAAACCTGCCCGATGCACAGTTTACAGCAGCATACCTGCCTGTATGGGACCGGCTGGATAAGCTGGGGCACCACGCTCTTACCCGGATTGGTTTTATGCTGGCCTATACCGGATTTTATATTTTGTTTGCGCCCAGTCTGTGGTGGTTTCTGTTATTACCGGTTCATTTTTTAATGGGACCAATACAGGGAGCCATTGTAAACTGGTGCGGACATAAATACGGCTACAGCAATTTCGATAATGGGGATCATTCCAAAAACACATCTCCCTGGGGTATCCTGCTGATGGGCGAGTTATTCCAGAATAATCATCACTATACAAAAGACGATGCCAATTTTGCCAAAAAATGGTTCGAGTTTGATCTGACGTATTTTATTATGCGGGGGTTAAACCGTGTGAGGATCATTCAACTGATTCCTGTTCCGGTAACTATTGACCGGGAAGGCAAATGAATCCTGTATTTTTACAGCCACTCATTCCTCGCCACCCATGATCCACGCTACCAAAGGAATTGTGTTACGTACGGTAAAATATGGTGATACCAGTATCATCACTACCGTGTACACGGAGTTGTTCGGGATACAGAGTTATATAGTAAAGGGGGTACGGCAAAGCAGTAAAACTTCAGCAGGTAAAGCAGGTTTCTTCCAGCCCTCGGCCATGCTGGAGATGGAAGTATACCACAATGAACAGAAACAACTGCAGTTCATCAAAGAATACCAGTGGAGTTACCTGTATGAGAAAGTATTGTTCGATGTGGTACGGAATACGGTAGCCATGTATGTGATAGAATTATTGCAGCACAGCCTGAAACAACCCGAAGCCAATCCGGAATTGTTTTACCTGATCGAGGACACATTGAAGCAACTGGATAAGGGCAATGATACACTAACGGGTAACTTACCCCTCTATTTCACCCTGCAACTTGCCGGTGAACTGGGTTTTCAGTTACAGGGTACATATAGCGAACAAACCCCGGTATTGGACCTGCAGGAAGGCATGTATATAACCGACACACCCTCGCATCCTTATTATCTGGAAGGCATCATGGCCAAAACAACGGCGGATTTAACCGGACTGCAGTTTTACAACGATCTCGAAAATATAATACTGAACCGGAATATGCGGAGGGAATTATTGCAATCCTATCAACTGTTTCTTTCTTTGCATATACAGGACTTTGGAGAGCTGCGGAGTTTTGCGATTTTGCAGGAGATTTTATCGTGAGTTGTGAGTTGTGAATGGGCAATATATCTGTGCTACTATCTACTCACAACTCCTCTTTCACCATTGCCCGTTCACAAAATTCTTCCTACAGTAACCTCCCTACCATACTGGATGCGGTCAGCCTTCCATTTTCTATTTGTGATAACAATACAACGCCGGGTTGTTTGCCTTTTTCAAAACTTCCTAACCGGTCATCCATCTGCAAAGCCTGTGCACCATTGCGGGTAGACCATTGCAGCAGTTCAGCTAAGGGGATATGCGGAAAATGTCGGGTGATGGTTTTCAGTTCATCCAGGATACTCAGGCTCCAGTTGCTGGCCAGACTGTCTGTGCCAACCACTAAACGCCCCTGATGTTTACGGAAAAGATCGATGGGTGGAAGAGCCTGTTCAATGTATTGATTGGCATTGATACAGACACACCAACTCACATCTGACGACTGACGATTTACGAACAATACATCTTCTTCGCTGGTAAATGTATTATGCACCAGTATCTGTTTGGCAGCGGATGCCATTTTCGGGAAATACGATTGCAGGCTGCTTTTGCCGGTGGGTGTAAAGAAATCTGTATCCATGTTCATCAAACGGTACATCCGCATAAAATCACCTTCCTTTTGGGTAAACAGGGTATCTTCAAAAGCCGTTTCCTGGTTGTGAATAGTAACTGTGTTACCGGCAAAATAGGGAGTGATCAATTCCCACAATTCGTTTGAAACAGAATACGGCGCATGTGGAGAAAGTCCATTTTTAATTCTTAATTTTTCATTTTTAATTTCTTCAAACGATTGGTAAACAGCCAGTGACCTTTCAAATCTCATTTGCGAAACAGACGGCAGCCAGCCGGTGAGTTCGATAAAATTGTAATAGGCCAGTTTTTGTTTGGCTTTTTGCGAAACCGTGAGTGTGTTATTGCAGATATCTCCCACTGCCACGATGCCGTTGGTCAGCATTTCTTCTTCTGCTATCGATATGGCATCGAGGATTTCTGCTTCGGGGAAATGACGTTCGTTCACGATCTTGAACACAAAATCCACCAGACCGGTTTTTTCGGGGATACGGCCACGGAGATGGCTGAGTTCCAGGTGGCAGTGGCAGTTGATGAAGCCGGGGGAGAGTATACCGTTCAGTTGCCGGATGTTTTCACCGGCCTCTTTTTCATCAAGAATGGTTTCTATGGTTCCTTTTTCATCTGTGATCAATACTTTTTCCGGGCCGAGTAGTTCGGTGCCGGTGAAGAGTTGGGTGGCCTGGAATTTCTGGTAGGGCAAAATTTACTGGAGTTTGTATTCTTTGATTAATGCGTCAACGGGGATCTGAAGAATTTTACTGAATTTCCGGATCATATTGAGTGAAAGTGCCTGTTTGTAATTTAAGACTTTGCTTACGGTTCCTTTATCACCATATTCCCGGGCCAGATCTGCTGGCTTGTATCCAAAATCTTCCATTCGTATTTTAATGAATTCGATGGGATCAATTTCGCCAAGTGAATAGTGTTTCTTTTCATAAACATTGATAAGGGTTACAAGTAGCATTGCTTCACGATAAGCAATGCTACCCTTTTTGGCATATTTGATCTCCTGAAAACGGCTCATCGCCTTTTCATACTCTTTTTCGTTCTCAAGGTGATACCATGTATGCATAAAATATTTTTAAATGGTCGAAGGATCTATTTTGTCATACTGCGGGTGTGTTCCGATAAACCTGATCTCCACGATGCCTTTATCATATAACACCTCAGCGATCAAACGATACTTGTTATGCTGAATTTCAAACCTTGCCCGGTTGTTTTTAATCATTTTCGCATCCCGAAAAGAATTGAGTATGTCCATTTTGTTTTTCCATGTTGCTTCTTCTGTAATCCGTTGCCAGGTTAACAATTTTTTTTGTGCAGAAGCATGCTCTCTTGCAAAAAGGAATAGGAGTCTGATATTGGTAACAATCATGCCGGTGTTTATACCATCAAAGAACCATGAAAAACCAATGGCTATCGCAACCTGCGTCAAATACGGAGTAAAAGTACGTAAAGTTGGCAGATTGCCAACTTTTAAGTCTGAACCGGCAGGTGGATACCTGCTGCTTACAGGCTGCTGAAATGGCTTGCTACAGCTGAATTTTGCGACGCAATCCCGCCAATGGCGGGACTACATAGCAGCAAAATCGCTGGTTTCATAAAGATATTTTCAAAATGATTCAAAATAATTATTGAAAATCAATGAGTTATAAAGGTTCGATAGAAAATACTTTCTCAAATGCTTGGAAAATTGAGCGGGTGGGGCCTACCTTCGCCGTCCATTTAAAGTCAGCGGGATAGCGCTGCTTCATTAAAACAAGAAATATTATGAGTAAACTTCATTTCACCACCAAGCATGCAAACGCGGCTACCGTACAGC
>SCVK01000007.1 GCA_004297075.1 Chitinophagaceae bacterium | reverse complement strand
GCTGATCAGAAATATTGCTGATCTGGGAATTGGCTTCTGCCAGGTTGGTCTCAACCGTTTTTACCTGTACTTCTACCTGCAGCAGATCTGATTTCTGCAATAATCCCTGCTGGTAGCGGTCATTGGTAAAACGATAGATCTCGCGTACCGTTGCCAATGCCTCCTGCAAAACTTTTACGGCTTCGTAGGCAAATTCCAGTTGCAGGTAACTATTGGTAACCTGCAGGGTAATGGCTTCTTTGGTTCGTTGGGTTTTGAAAGCGTATACTTCCGCTTCTTTTAAAGCAGCTTTCCGCAGATAGTTCATATCCGGGTTAAAAATGGGCTGCTGTACACTCAGTTGGGTCATCACATTGGAAGTGGCGCCGGGGTGATTGAGTGTAGCGGGATTAAAATCGCTGGCCTGCACCTGTGACTGCTGTAACTTAAAACCAAATGCATTCAGGGGCTGGTTAGTGGTAAAACCCGTGTACGAGAGGTTTACCTGCGGCAGCCAGATAGCTTCTGTTTGTTTGAATTGGGAAAGAGAAATCTTTTCAACGGTTTTGGCCAGTCCGATCTGTCTGTTTTGCTCCAGTGCCAGGGTAATGGCATCGTTGAGTAACAGGGGTTTGGTATTTTGCTGGGCAGTAGCTGCCAATGCAGAAAACACCATCGAAACAGAGAGAACCAGCGTGCGCAGAAAATAAGAACGACGGCTTGTATATATCATATGCTTCTTTTGAGGAAGCAAAAGTACCAGCCGAAAAAGGGCGGGATTGTAACATATGTCACATATCCCCAGCGGGAGTATTACCGGAAATCTTTAGTCCCGTAGCTCTTCACAATAATAACCTGCATCCTGTAATGTGCTTTCAACGGCACGGGCAGAAAGCTGTTGGGCTTCTATACGGAGAATGTTGTCGCAGTCGTGCATGTCTACATTCCAGCGGTGTATACCGGGCAGGTTTTGCAGAACCGGTCTGGCCTGGTTAACCAGTTCGGGGTTGTGCAGATTGGTTTTGAAGATAAGGATATCCATGGGTTTTGGTCCCCGGTCGGAACGCTGCAGCGGTCTGACCGGTATTTTTGGGTGATGTGATATGATCTATACCGGGGTTCAGCGATACTACCGGCGCTACTGCTGTATGATCCTGTACACACCGTTCGGGCCGCTTAAGCGTCCTGATCGGTGCCGGTGCCCCACATACGGCAGCGGTTGCGCCATTCCTGTTTGATCTTTTCTCTTTCTTCGGGCGTCATGCCCTGCCATTTTTCTTTCATCTCATTTTTCCAATGGCCTCCCTTACCGCCACAGCGGCCTGAAAATCCACCAAAGAGAATTTTACTCAGTAACAGCAGCCCCAGTGCCTGCCAGAAGCTGATGAGTGATACGCCGCTGATCACAACGGCCAGTACCTGGTTCCATAATAACATAACAACATAACCCAGCGCCCCGGCAATTACGAGTGCCAGTAAGGTAAAGCCGATAATTTTTTTGATCCAGAATTGCTTATTCATGGTGATTCGTTTTTTATTTATGTAAGAGCTCATCCCGCAAACTGCCGAGTCTTTCTCTCAAATGCAGTAC
>SCVK01000042.1 GCA_004297075.1 Chitinophagaceae bacterium | reverse complement strand
CTGCCTGTCCGTTCTGTAATACCATGATGACGGATGGTGTCAAGAACCGCGAAAAAGAAAATGAAGTGGCCGTGCTGGATGTGGCAGAAATGATTGCAGCGAGTATGGAATAACGTCAGGATCCTTTTTCTAATAAACATCATTCGCCATTATGTTTTCCCGCAAAAACTTTACCTGGAAAAAATGGCTGGCCATCACCGTATACATGTTTGTGGTTACGCTGCTGATCAGCTGGCTTTTATCACTGCTGCTGAAGGAACCACCTGACACCCGGGTCCGTTTTTTTACCGGCGCTTCGCTTGCCGGCAGGCTGTTTGCAGCTATCTTAAGCGGGACCTTTCTGAGTTTTATGCGTTTGGGTCGGAAAACCTAGGTTTTCAACACCCGAAGTACCTTCTTCACGCCAGCTGCTGCCTGGGGCACAGAATTCTGGCAAAAGCAGTAATTTTGCAGTATGAACTTCGAATTCCAGCACCTGATTCCCGCAGATTTCCACCCCCGCTCCCGGGTATGGATTTACCAGAGTAACCGCCTGTTTATGATCAGTGAAGCATTGCAGCTGGAAGAAATGCTGGAAGAATTTGCCGGCCGGTGGAAAAGCCATGGTGCGCCGGTAAAAGCCTATGCCAATCTGTTGTTCGGACAATTCATTGTACTGATGGCCGATGAAACAGTGACCGGTGTGGGAGGTTGCAGTACCGATAGTTCGGTTCACTTTATCCAGCAAATACAAACTGAATTTAAGGTAGATCTGCTGAACCGCCAGAACCTGGCATTTGTGGTGAAAGACAAGATTGAAACCATCCCCATGGCTCAGGTAAATTATGCACTGGAGAATGGTTTTATCACGCCGGATACCATTTACTTCAATAACCTGGTAGCCGATAAAGCGGCTTTGCTTTCAGACTGGATGGTACCGGTTAAAAACAGCTGGCTGGCGAGCCGCATCAAACAGCAGGCGGCCCAATAAGAGCATATTTCCCTTATTTCTGCTGCAGTTTATCCAGTGCTTCCCTGCGTTGTTTATCGTTGAGATTACTTCGTACCATTACTTTACTTAACTGGTAGCTAAGTGTTATTCGGAAATTCCGGGTATTGCTGGCACTGTAACTCTCGATCGTAAAATTACTGCCGTAGGTAAATCCATTATATTTCTGCAATCCGAAAGGATCAATGGCAGCTACTCCAACCGTAATGCGTTTATTAAAAAACTTTCTTTGTGCACTCAGACTCATATTGATATTGCTGCGCGAGCGGCCCTGCGGACTGGCAAAACTGGTGTACCGGTTATTGGCTTCGATCATGGTCAGGTTATCCGGTGAATAACTGTAGTTGAATGTAGCGTAGAGGCTTCCTCCATCTACATAGCGATACAATGATTTTTCCCTCGCACTGTATTTGTTGTAATTATAACCACCACTGATACTGATCCGGATTTTCCGTGCAATAGTAATACCACTCCATATACTGGCCTGGTATTCTTCCTGATCAGAAATATTCTGCCAGGTAGTTTGAGTTTTACCACTATCTGCCAGTGTACGGATAGAATTGAACACATTCTTTACCCGGTTATATCCCAGTGAGGTATTAAGGTTAAAATTCCGGACGGAATAACTGAGATTCAGGTCGAAATTATCTGTGAGTGATGGCTGGATATATGGATTACCAAAACGGATATTAAACGGATCACTGAAATCCACGCTGGGGTTCAACTCATTCATACCCGGCCTACGGATAGTTTCTCGGAATACAAAAGACAGGTTAAACTCCTTACTGAATTCTTTCCGGATAGTAAGATTGGGCAGTATTCTCCAATAGGTGTTATTGGCATTGGGGGCATTGCCTTTTACAAAGCGGAAATCAGTTTGTGTATTCTCTGCCTGGGCACCCATGATCAGTTTGGTATCATGCGGCAACCCGATAATCAGAGCGGCCCTTACCGTAAACACAGATTGGTGAAAATAAAAGTCATTACTCAGCAGTGCATTCTGTACAAATACCTGATCTGCCTTACGCAGGAAACTGGTGTTGAGCATATTATGATATACCTGCGAAGTATAGGAACTGCCGATGGATAAAAAACTGGTGCCCGTATCGTTAATGGGTTTGTTATAATTACTGTTCAGGTAAAAAGAACGCACATAATTATCGGTCAGCTGAACCTGTGTGGAGTCCAGTCCGGTAGGCAGGAAATCCGATTGCAGAAACTGCTGGTAAAAATCGCGGTTGTTTTCGTTTTTGCTGAAGTTGTAGCCGCTATACACCTGTAAACGCTCTACCGGATTTTTTCCCTTCCACTGGTACGAACCCGAGAAGCCATGGTTATACCCATCCCCATCATACGCATTGTTTCTTGAGCTGGCTTTGTAAACATTTAATACGCTATCCCGGTTAGTATATAATACATCGCTCCGGTTATTATAATAATTCAGGTTACCCTGGTACACAAAACTGATCGTACTCTTTTTGGTAAAATCATAATCTGCCTGAAAACGGGCATTGGGGTGCCGGCTGCGATTATGGAAGGCAGATTGCGAATAAAAATAGTTCACCGAATCGCGGTAAATATTCTGCCGGTGCGACCATGAATTACCTTGCGATAGCGAAGTACCATAACCGATACTTGAACTCATATTAAGTTTACTGCTTCGGTAACTTACATAACCCGATACACCCGCCTCTCCCCTGGAACCTGCACTCAAACTCAGTTTCTGGTAAATACCTACCCGGCCCTTGCGGGTGATAATATTGATCACACCACCCGGATGCGTGGCATACTCCGGCGGTGGGTTCTGCATCACTTCTACTTTCTCTACCACATTGGCAGGCAAACTTTCCAGCAGTTCGGTTAACTGTTGCCCACTGAGATTAACAGGTTTTTCGTCCATCAAAATCAGGGGTTCTTTTCCGCGCAGCAACAATGTGCCATCCGGATTGGCATTCATCAATGGCAGGTTACGCAGCATTTCGGAAGCATTACTGCCATTACTGAGCGGGCTCTCGGCCACATTGTACACCACTTTCCCGTCGCGGTTTTCTACCAGTGGTTTCTCTGCATACACGATCACTTCATTCAGCGCCGTACCTGCAGCATTCAGTTTAATATCGCCCAGGTTAATATCTGTTCTCTCTGCATATATATGAATGCTATCCAGGTCATATTTGGCAAAACCCACCAATTCTACCTTTAAACGGTAATAACCGAAAGAAAGGCTTTCAAAACCAAATCCACCGTTTTTATCTGCAAGTAAAGGGATTGGTGTAGCGGTAGCATCGATCCGGGTTAAAAGAAGGCTGGCAAAGGGAAGCGGTTTGCCGGATACCTGGTCCAGCACATTCCCTATCAGACTTCCCAACTGGGTTCTCTGCCGGTTTTTATCCTGCGCCTCCAGTGAAGAAACGAACCCTGCCAATAAAAACACCACCCAGATTCTGTACATGTATCGATTGCTTGCTTACAAAATAAGCCATCCCGTTTTATTCCTTCAAATAATTGTGGTTTACTGGCTATTTTTGCCCGAATAATCGGTCAACATGTACACTGTTTATGGAATACCCAACTGCGATACGGTAAAAAAAGCCCTTGTCTGGTTAGAAGCACACCAGATCCCTTTCGAGTTTCATAATTACAAAAAGCAGGGTATTACTGCTGCGAAACTGAAAAACTGGAGCAGTCAACTGGGCTGGGATGTGGTATTGAACAAAAAAAGCAGCACCTGGCGCGGACTCTCTCCCGAAGTACAGGCAACTATCACCAACGAAAAAGCGGCTATTAAACTGCTTACAGAAAATACCAGCGGCATCAAACGCCCGCTCATCGAAAAAGGGAACCAAGTAATCGCTATCGGATTTGATGCGGATACTTACGCGAAGCTGTTCAAAAAATAATATTGTTGAGTAACCATGCGTAAAAATATCTCGCACCAGGGCACGAAGGCCAGTTTATAGTAACATAGAATGTAACCTTCCTGCTACAGCAGGTTGATCATTTACGCTCATTCTCTTTACCCTCTTTTTCTCTTGTCCTTCTCTCAGTGAAACCTTTTGTACTTTCCGCAATTCCGCCGATGAGCGGGATGTTTATTTTACTAAGAGCTAAAAGAGAGAAAGAGTTAAAGAGGGTGGATAGTTTCTGCGATTCCGCTAAGAAACAAATCACTTCAATCAGCGCAAAAAAAATCCGTGCCTCTTCAATACAGAGGCACGGATATACAGAGATCCACAGATACTTTATTTCAGTAGTTCCTTCAGTTTTCTTTGCAGTTCCTCCCCCCTGATATCGCGGGCAATGATTTTTCCGTTGGGGTCTACCAGCAGGTTAGCGGGGATACTTTGAATACGATACAACTGTGCCACCGCATTGTTCCAGTATTGGAGGTCACTTACATGCGTCCAGCTCAGCTTATCGGCCTGAATGGCCTGCAGCCAGTTATTCTTGGACTGGTCAAGCGATACGCCCAGTACGGTGAAGTTTTTGTCTTTATAATTCTGGTAAGCTTCCACCACATTCGGGTTTTCCATACGGCAGGGTTTGCACCAGCTGGCCCAGAAATCAACCAGCACATATTTACCACGGAAAGAAGCCAGTGAAACGGGTTTACCATCCACATCCTTCTGGGTAAAATCGAGCGCCTGCGAACCAATCATGCCTATTTTGGTATCAGCGATCTTCTTTTCGATCTCGCGCGCAAAAGAGCCTTTGCGGGCAGCAGGTTGTAATTGAGTGAACACATTTTCCAGCTCTACCGGACCCTCGAACAAAGGCATCACTGCAAACAAAGCCAGGGAACTTACAGCAGATGCGGGTTTGTCTTTCACAAAATTCATCGCAGCTGTCATAACAGTGTTACGTAAAGTTGTGTAGCCGAGTATCAGCGAATCCCTTTTAGCGGGTTCTTTTTCGCCATTGATCAACTGTACTTTACCCCGCATCTCTTCGAACAAAGGATTGAAGGTAGCTTTAAAAGCCTCGTAATCCGTTTCGGTAGCCGAGCCTTTGATCTGTACTGAACCCGGCTGGTTCAGATCACCGGAAATAGTGATCGCATCATTGGCAATGAACAGATCTACTGCCTGTGTGTACCCTGTAAAACTGAGCTGAAAAATGTCCGGCTCACTAAGTTTACCTTTCAGGGTGAAAACACCTTTTTTCACTTTGTCTTTGGCAATGATCTTTCCATCGTTACCCCCTTTCAGGATCACTTCCGTACTATCTTTCAAACCACTGAGATTGCCCTTGATCACAAAACCTGCGCTCACCTGGGGCTGCATCATGGTAAAACCCTGTCCGCCCTGGGCCATGGCCAGTACCGGCATCAATAAAATGATCAGTAATTTTTTCATACTTATTTGGAATGTCGTTTTTGAAGTACTTCTATTACAGCCTGTAAATTATGTCCTTTCGCGTTAAGCAAAAGCAAATAATGGAATAACAGGTCCGCCGCTTCGTTCAGAAAAAGGTCATCATCGTTGTCTTTGGCTTCAATCACCAGTTCCACCGCTTCCTCTCCCACTTTCTGGGCTATTTTATTGAGGCCCTTACCAAACAACCTGGCTACATACGATTCCTCCGGTGTGGCCAGTTTGCGCAAACGGATGATTTCTTCGAGATAGAGTAAAAAATTATCGTTCCGGTTCTTTTCGCTGAAACAGGTATCTGCGCCGGTATGACAAACCGGGCCCACCGGATGCGCTTTTACCAGCAGGGTATCATTGTCACAATCCACCGTAATACTTTTCAGTTCCAGAAAATTACCACTCTCCTCGCCCTTGGTCCACAGCCGCTTTTTTGTGCGACTGTAAAAAGTCACTTTCCCCGTCTGTTCCGTTTTATCCAGTGCCGCCTGGTCCATAAACCCGAGCATCAGTACGGTATGCGTGTGAAAATCCTGTACAATGGCAGGCACCAGCCCGTCTGCATATTTGGCAAAATCTATTTTCATGTTACCAGCTTTTGGTTCTTGGTTGATCATGGGTTGCGTCGCACTCTTTTACACCTGTGCCGGTCTCAGCAAGGGTCTGCAAAGATACAGCAAGATTTCCGGAACAGGTTCCGGCTCAGATTCTCACTACAATACCCTTGTTCTTCAGGTAGGCTTTCAGTTCCGGGATCCCGATCTCCTTAAAGTGAAAAATACTGGCAGCCAGTGCCGCGTCGGCTTTGCCATTGGTAAATACATCCACAAAATGTTCCATGGTACCACCCCCGCCCGAGGCAATTACGGGTACGGGCAATGTGCCGGCCAGTGTGGCGGTAATATCAAGGGCAAAACCCTGTTTGGTACCGTCGTGGTTCATAGATGTGAGTAAGATCTCACCGGCGCCCAGGTCAACGGCCTTACGGGCCCAGTCGGTGCAAAGCGTATCCGTTTTTACACGGCCGCCATTCAGGTAAACATACCAGTTTCCATCGGCTTCCTGTTTGGTATCAATGGCCAGCACCACACACTGGCTGCCAAATTCCTTCGAGAGGTTGGCGATCAGTTGCGGGTTTTTAAAAGCCGCTGTATTCACAGAAATTTTATCGGCACCATTCTGCAGCAGTACACTTACATCTTCTACACTGCTGATGCCACCCCCTACTGTAAAAGGGATATTGATATGGTGCGAAATCTTATTCACCAGTTCGCTCAGTGTTTTTCTTTTTTCTACCGTAGCCGTGATATCGAGGAACACCAGTTCATCCGCACCCTGCTGCGCATAAAAAGCACCCAGTTCTACCGGGTCACCGGCATCGCGGATATTCTCAAAATTGACACCCTTCACGGTACGGCCATCTTTGATATCGAGGCAGGGTATGATTCGTTTCGTTAACATAAAATCGCTTTGCGCCTTAGCGCCTCTGCAGGCAAATCTACCCACACAAGGCAGGCTTTAAAAATTGATCAGTTCTGTAAGCGTGATCCTGTTTTCATAAATCGCTTTGCCCACAATGGCACCGCAACAACCGATCAGTTTCAGTTCTTCCAGGTCTTCCAGGGTGGCTACTCCGCCACTCGCTATAAAAATCAGTTCCGGAAAACGGTGAATGATGTGCTGGTAGAGTTCCAGCGAGGGGCCCTCCAGTTTTCCATCCTTACTCACATCCGTACAAAAGAGCTGGCTGATGCCATAGCCCATGTACTTTTCAATAAAAGCATAGATATCAATATCAGTGGTTTCGAGCCAGCCGCCTACTGCAATCTTTTCTCCCTTTACATCGGCCCCCAGTAAAAACTTTTCTGCACCGTATTTCTGTAACCATTCTACAAACAGGGTCTCATTTTTCACAGCCAGACTTCCGATGGTAGCAAAAGCGGCACCCGAATGAAATACGACCTTCAGGTCTTCTTCTGTTTTAATTCCACCACCAAAATCAACCACCAGCGAAGTGGCTTCGGTAATCGCTTCCAGCACTTTCCAGTTTTTGATGGCGCCTGCTTTGGCTCCGTCCAGGTCTACCAGGTGTAAACGTTGCAACCCCGCATCTTCGAACTGTCTGGCCACTTCCAGCGGGTTGGAATGGTAAATGGTTTTCTGGTCATAATCGCCCTGGGTAAGACGAACACATTTCCCATCAATGATATCTATAGCCGGGATGATCTGCATCGGTAATTAATAATTAGAAATTAGCAATTAGAAATTAATAATTTTTGAACGATTCCTCCTTCGGAGGAATCTCATTTTATAAGTGGATGAAGTTTTTTAATAGTTGTTCTCCTATGATAGCGCTTTTTTCGGGGTGAAACTGGACGCCGTAAAAATTGCCTTTCTGTAAAGCACTGCTGAAGCGAACACCGTATTCGGTAACAGCGGCCGTTTCTTCGCAGAGAGCCGCATAGTAGCTGTGTACAAAATAACAGTAAGGATCTTGCTGAATGCCAGTAAACAGCGGTTCTTTTCCTTCCTGCACCAGGTTCCAGCCTATCTGCGGGATCTTGAGCTGACCGGTGAACTTTTTCACTTCCGTATCAAATATGCCCAAACATTCCGAATCGTTCTCTTCGCTGTGGGTACACATCAGTTGCATACCCAAACAAATGCCCAGCACAGGTTGGGTAAGACTTTTGATCAGCGTATCCAGCTCTCTTTCTTTCAGGTAATTCATGGCACTGCTGGCTTCACCCACACCGGGAAAAATCACTTTATCGGCCGACAGTAATTCGGCATGATCATCCGTTACCACCGCTTCCATACCAATGCGCTCCAATGCATACAGTACTGACTGGATATTGCCGGCGTTATATTTAATAATAGCTAGTTTCATTCGTTGGGTTTAGGCTGTTGTTCCCAGCACTTTCTGCAAAAAGTGGCGGGTTCCTTCTTCTATATTTTTTGTCTCGTTCAGCATCTGTATATACGCTGTTCCAATAATAGCTCCATTGGCATATTTACAGGCCGACTGAAAAGTTTCCCTATCCTTGATACCAAAACCCACCAGCACCGGGTTCTTCAGATGCATAGATTGTAATCTTTGCAGGTATACTTCTACCGCCGTAAAGTCTTTCTCCTTACCGGTGGTAGCGGATGAACTTACCGCGTATAAAAAACCACTGCTCAGTTCATCCAGTTTGCGTACCCTTTCTTCGGTAGTTTCGGGTGTAACCAGGAAAATAAAATCCAGACCGTATTGTTTGATGATGGGACCATATTCCGTTTCAAATTCAAACTCCGGCAAATCAGGTAAGATCAACCCATCTACCCCAACAGCTGCCGCATCGGCACAGAATTTTTCGAAGCCATACTGGAGTATCGGGTTCATATAGCCCATCAGGATCACCGGAGTCTGTATCGTTTTTCTGAAATCTTTCAGCTGTTCAAACAATACGACCAGTGTCATCCCATTTTCCAATGCCTTACTACTGCTGGCCTGTATTACAGGTCCGTCTGCCAGCGGATCGCTGTAAGGCATGCCCAGTTCTATCAGGTTGGCACCGCTATCCTGCAAAGCTTTCATCACCGTAAGGGTGCTGTTGCATTCGGGATAACCGGCCGTGCAATACACATTCAAAACTTCGTGTTGCTTTTTTATAAATAATTCCTGTATTCTGCTCATGGTATAGTATGTCAATCAGTGATCTTATCAGATATTCATGGCTTTCATGTAAGTAGCCAGGTCTTTATCGCCACGTCCACTTAAACAGATCACTACGGTATCTGTTGTTTTCAACTGCAGTTTTCCCAGCACCGCAAATGCATGCGCTGTTTCCAGCGCAGGAATAATGCCTTCTGTTTTACTGATATGGAAAGCCGCCTGTAAAGCTTCTTCATCGGTGGCACTCACAAAAGTACCGCGGCCACTGGCAAACAGGTTGGCATGTAAGGGCCCCACACCGGGATAATCCAGACCGGCAGAAATGCTATGTGGTTCCACCACCTGTCCATCGGCAGTCTGCATCACCAGGCTTTTGCTGCCATGCAGGATACCGGGTGTACCCAACTGGGTGGTAGCGGCACTCATACCACTGTTCACCCCATAACCGGCCGCTTCTACTGCTACCAGCTGCACACTCAGTTCATCCAGGAAATGATAAAAAGCCCCGGCCGCATTACTGCCACCGCCTACACAGGCCACTACATGCGTAGGTAATTCAGATCCGGTTTTTTCTTTCAGCTGCCACCGGGTTTCTTCACTGATCACACTCTGAAAACGCGCCACCATATCCGGATAAGGGTGCGGGCCTACCACACTGCCAATGATATAATGTGTATCCACCGGGTTATTGATCCAGTCGCGGATGGCTTCGTTGGTGGCATCTTTCAGGGTTTTGCTGCCGCTGGCAGCCGGTATCACTTTGGCGCCAAGCATTTTCATGCGGGCCACATTGGGGGCCTGGCGTTCAATGTCTTTCTCGCCCATATACACAATACACTCCATGCCTTTCAACGCACAAACGGTGGCCGTGGCCACACCATGCTGCCCCGCTCCGGTTTCTGCAATGATGCGGGTTTTACCCAGTTTACGTGCCAGCAATATCTGGCCAATGGTATTGTTGATCTTGTGTGCACCGGTATGGCAAAGGTCTTCCCTTTTCAGGTAAATATTTGTCTGATACTCCTTGCTTAAACGTTCGGCCAGGAACAAAGGAGTGGGCCTGCCCACATAATCTTTCAATAACAGCTGAAACTCTTTCTGAAAAGAAGGTTCATACATGATATCGAGGTAGCGGGCCTTTAATTCTTCAACATTGCGGTGTAACATTTCCGGAATATAGGCACCACCGAACCGGCCATAATAACCTTGTTCGTTGGGATGCTGGTAAGTGAGGGTTGCTGTCATCTTAATCTTTTATAGCTGTTTTACTAACGGTATAAACCTGGTTAATGCCTCCATGTCTTTGATACCGGGAGTTATTTCAAATTTGCTGTTCACATCAATCGAGAAAAGATCTTTGGCTACCGGCTCTTTGGCAAAATGCGCCAGCTTTTCAGCATCATCCGGACCAATGCCCCCGCTCAGAAAAAAAGGTTTCCCAACAGCCAGTCCGCGCAGAATATTCCAGTCAAACTGTTTGCCGGTACCGCCATAGCCCGCCCCTTCAGTATCAAAGAGAAACATATCGGCGATGTCCATATAATCTTTTACTTTCCACAGCACATTGTCTTCTTCGCGCAGGCGGAATGCTTTTACCACACCCACATAATTGGCGATCTTCTCGCAGTACTTCGGCGTTTCATCGCCATGTAACTGTACCAGGTGTAAACCGCAATCATCTACCGTCCGCAGTACTTCTTCTACCGTTGCATTTACAAACACGCCCACTTTGTTGATACCTTGTCCTTTGACCTTTTTCACCTCAGGTTTAGGCATGAACTTATATACATAACGGGGTGATTTCGGGTAGAAAATAAATCCGGCAAATTCTACTCCCATTTCATCGAGTTGCAGAACCTGTTCCGTGCTGGTCATACCGCAAACCTTGATTCGCATATTATCCTGCTTTTAGTTGATTAACAAAATCAGCAAAAGCAATCGAAGGGCTGGCCTGTTTCATAAAATTCTCTCCTATCAGAAAACCTGTAAAACCGGCCTGCCGTAAAGTTACAATAGTATCTACATCACTGATACCGCTTTCTGCCACTGCGGGCTTTTCTTTGGGTATCTTGTTAATAAGCGCCAGCGAAGTATCAATACTAACGGTAAAAGTCTTCAGATTCCGGTTATTTACGCCCACCAGGTCTACCGCGTCACAGATATGGCCCAGTTCCTCTTCATTATGGATCTCGAGCAACACTTCCAGTCCCAGCCCCCTGGCCACCCCCGCCATCGTTTTCACTTCAGCAGGAGTTAAACAGGCCGCAATCAGCAGGATCACTTCCGCACCATACGCTTTTGCTTCTACCAGCTGGTATTCATCTATCATAAAATCTTTGCGCAGCAGGGGTACTTCATTAATGGTAGCTGCCAGCAGATCATCTAATGAACCGCCAAAAAATTCCTGGTCGGTTAACACAGAAATACCGGAAGCACCGTGTTGGGCATAGGCCTGTGTAACTTCTTCCACCGTTACACGATCATTGATAATGCCCTTGCTCGGAGATTTGCGTTTAAATTCCGCAATGATGCCCGTTCTGGCAGGATTGAGCAGGAAGGATTTTAATGATAAGGTCTCATTGGCAAAAAAACGTCCTTTCTCCAGTTCGGCAACAGGCACCTGCTGCTTGCGTTCCGCTACTTCCTTTTTTTTCTGCGCTACGATGGTATCTAAAATATTCATGTTATTGCAGGCTGATTAAAGTTTGTAAAGATTGGTTCGCTTTTCCGCTTTCCAGGCTATCTACGGCAGCATGATAGGCAGCATCGTAACTGGCATAGTTACCCGTGCAATGCAGTGCCATAGCTGCATTGGCCAGCACTACTGCATTCTGCGCCCAGCTTCCTTCACCCCTGATGATCTTCTGAAAGATCTTAGCGGCTTCTTCTGTCGTATTACCTCCGTAAATGTCTTCTGCAGAAACAAGGCGCTTGCCTAATTGTTCGGGTGTCATCACTTTCTCTCCTTCATTGGTGATCACTTTGGTATCACCGGTGAGCGATATCTCATCGTAACCATCCAGGCTATGGATGATGGTGAATGCTTTACCCGTTTGCTGCAACAGGTAATTATAGATCCTCGCCATCTCAAGGTTATATACGCCCACCAGCTGGTAAGCAGGATCGGCAGGGTTTACCATCGGGCCCAGCATATTAAAAAAGGTTCTTACGCCCAGGTTCTTACGGATGGGGCCTACTATTTTTAAGGCAGGATGAAACAATGGGGCATGCAGGAAACAGATATTGGCCGCTTCCAGTTCTTTCAGCAAAGTATCGTTACTGTTTTTGAAACGATAGCCCAGCTGCTCCATCACATTCGAAGAGCCGCTGATAGAAGTAGCCCCATAGTTGCCATGCTTAGCTACTTTCTGCCCAGCTCCCGCCACAATAAAACAGGATAAGGTAGAAATATTAAACGTATTCTTTCCATCCCCTCCGGTACCCACAATATCCATCACCGGGTGGCCCTGCAGATCTATCTTCACACAAAGTTCCAGCAAAGCATCGCGGAAACCCTGCAGTTCTTCGATGGTGATACTGCGCATCAGAAATACGGTAATGAAAGCAGACATTTCGCTTTCATTATACTGTCCGCGCGACATATTGATCAGCACTTCCCTGGCCTGTTCCCTCGGCAATGTTTTGTATTCAAACAGGTATTGTAAAAT
>SCVK01000458.1 GCA_004297075.1 Chitinophagaceae bacterium | reverse complement strand
CGATCTGTTCCTGCAGGACGTAGCAGCCGATGCCCGGGACATCGCCGCCGAAGGTCGATTTCCAGCTGGCATCGTCGCCGATGCTGAACAGCGGCACCGCCCAGTCCTCGCCCTTCATCTGTTCGAGCATGGCCGAGGTCGCGATCGTCGCGGCCACCTGCTTCGATTTCAGCGCACCGAGCATGGTCGCAAAGTCGCCGAGGCCGCGGATATCGACATCCTTGGCGCCGCCCTTCTCGGTGATGAAGACGGCCATCAGCCAAGTGGCCGATTGGAGTTGGGTCACGGCCAGTCGCTGACCACTGAGGTCGGCGACCGACTTGAACTTGCCGGCGTCTTCCTTGCGGATCAGGATGTTCGCGTAGGTAATTCTGCGATCAAGCCCGAACACGACCGTGGTGGGCTTGCCGGCGACGGTGGTGGCGAGGGCGTCGTTGACGCCGCTGCATCCCACCAGCACCTGCCCCGCCGTGAGGATCTGCTTGGTGCGCGGTCCGCTCTGGGAATTCAAATAGCCCACATCGATGCCGGCTTCCTTGAAGTATCCCTTTTTGAACGCGACGTAGGGCGCACTGTAGATCGGGTCGATGCCGGCCACGCCAAACTCGTACTTCGCGGACGACTGGGCTTGGGCCGTGGTGGACAGAATGAAGGGTGCGGCCAGCAACCCCTTGGCGACGTCGCGACGGCTCCACCGGTCGTTGTGATTTCTGCTGCTCGTCATATTCCCTCGAACGGTCTGCTAACCGGCGAGGCAATCTTCGGGCCTGCCTTAAAATTCATCAAACAGTAAATTGCGCTAACTGCGATCTGATTTTAAGATCGCTGACGGATCGGTCCGGCTGCAATGGCGCACCCATGAATCTCAAACAGCTCGTGCATTTTCAGAATGTTGCGACTCATGGATGCATCACGACGGCTGCTGCGCGTGGCAACATCGCCCAGTCGGCGCTTTCGAGCCAGATTGCGGCCCTGGAAGCCGATTTGGGGGTCCAGCTCCTGTTCCGTCACGCGCGCGGTGTGACGCTGACCCCCTGCGGCGAGATCCTGCTGGGTCATGCCCGCCAGATCCGTGCCCAGTTCGACCTGGCTCGCCGCGAGGTGCAAGAAGCCGCCGACGTGGCGGGGGAGGTCACCATCGGTATTCCCGTGAGCATGGCCTCGGTGCTGACGCTGCCGCTGCTGCAGGCTCTCGAGCTCAAGTTTCCAGGCGCGCAAGTCCATGTGTTCGAAGGTCTGACGGGTGACCTGCGCGGCTGGCTCCGGTCGGGCAAGATCGACACCGGCATCCTTTATGGCGATGACCAGGCCGACGGCCTGTCGCTGACGGAGCTTGCCGAGGACGAACTGGTGTTGTTCGGGCGAGTTGGCGAAGAGGCAGCGGGGCGCCAGAGCATTGCATTGG
>SCVK01000459.1 GCA_004297075.1 Chitinophagaceae bacterium | reverse complement strand
CCGGCAGGCGCCTAATGCCCCGCATCTGGCAAGGCCGCCGTCGCGGCAATGGAGTTTTCTCATGAACGATCTGTTGTTTCTTGGCCTAGGCCTCGTCGGCTTCCTGGCGATGCTGGCCTACGCCCGCTACTGCGACCGGAGCTAGAACCCGACATGCCCACGCTCGATCTCGTCCTCGGCGGCCTCACCGTCGCCGTCCTGCTGGCCTATCTGGGCTACGCGCTCATCAAGCCGGAAAAGTTCTGAGGGCGGCTCCGCGGGCACGGCCCGCGGCCCTCATGACCCTCTTCGGGAGAACCAAGCAATGACCACCAATGGCTGGCTGCAAATCCTCGTCTACTTCATCGCCCTACTGCTGCTGACACGGCCGTTGGGCGGCTTCCTGTACCGCGTCTTCGAGGGCCAGAAGACCCTGCTCTCGCCGGTGCTGGGGCCGGTCGAGCGCGGCATCTACCGACTCACCGGCGTCGATGCCCAGCGCGAGCAAGGCTGGCTCGGCTATACGGCGGCGATGCTGCTGTTCAATCTGCTGGGTTTCCTGTTTCTGTACGCGCTGCTGCGCCTGCAGGGTGTGCTGCCCTTGAACCCCCAGGCCCTGCCCAGCGTCTCGCCGCATCTGGCGTTCAACACCGCGGTCTCCTTCGTCACCAACACCAACTGGCAGTCCTACGGTGGCGAGAGCACGCTCTCCTACCTGAGCCAGATGCTCGGCCTGACCACCCAGAACTTCGTCTCCGCCGCCACCGGCATCGCGGTGGCGCTGGCCCTGGTGCGCGGCTTTGTGCGGCGCAACTCCCAGAGCCTGGGTAATTTCTGGGTGGATCTCACCCGCGCCACGCTCTACGTGCTGCTGCCGCTGGCCTTCATCAGCGCCCTGGCGCTGGTGGCGCTGGGCGTGCCGCAGAACTTCGCGCACTACACCGAGGCGACCACGCTGGAAGGCACCCAGCAGTTGATCGCCCAGGGGCCGGTGGCCTCGCAGTTGGCGATCAAGCAGCTCGGCTCCAACGGCGGCGGCTTCTTCAACGTCAATTCCGCGCACCCCCTGGAAAACCCCAATGCGCTCTCCAACTTTCTGGAGTCGCTGTACCTGATCCTGATCGCCGCCGCGCTCACCAATACCTTTGGCCGGATGGTGAAAGACGAACGCCAGGGCTGGGCGCTGTTCGGCGCCATGGGCATCCTGCTCGCCGCCGGCATCGGCATCAGCTACTGGGCGGAGTCGCAGGGCAACCCGGCGGTCGCGGCGATGGGTGTTGAGGGGCCGAACCTGGAAGGCAAGGAGACCCGCTTCGGCGTCGCCCAGTCGGTGATCTGGAGCATCGCCACCAGCCCGCCGATCGGCGTGTAGCTGTCGTGCATGGAGTTCACCGAGCCGTTGGAGGCGGCGGTGGTGGCGGTGCTCCAGATCACCGACTGGGCGACGCCGAAGCGGGTCTCCTTGCCTTCCAGGTTCGGCAGATCGG
>SCVK01000457.1 GCA_004297075.1 Chitinophagaceae bacterium | reverse complement strand
GTAGCTCAGTTGGTTAGAGCGCCGGCCTGTCACGCCGGAGGTCGCGGGTTCGAGCCCCGTCTCTCGCGCCATTTTGGCAATCCCCTCATAGTGTTAGCCTGAACTGTGTTGGCCTGAGCTTGCTGACGCCTTTGCGCGCCTTGCCGCAGTGGCCGGGAACCCCTCGGCATAGTCAGCCCGCGCCCGAATCGTCTACGTCTTCCGGGACTTAGAGGGATCCCCACGCTTTCCGACATTTCCGGGGGCTTCCCGGTCATTGAGGAGGCCAGACATGGGTAAGAAAGATTCAGCCAAGAAGGATTTGGCCAAGAAGGATTCGGCAAAGAGGGCAACCGCTCCCGCCACGATCACGCTCAAGCATCTCGCCGCCGACATCGCCGAGAGCCAGGACCTGTCCAAGAAGCGCGCCGAGGCCGTCCTGACCGACATGGTCGAGTTGATCACCAAGCATCTGAAGAAGGGCGACCGTGTCCGCATCGTCGGCCTCGGCATCCTCCAGGTTCGCAAGCGTGCCGCCCGCACCGGCCGCAATCCTGCCACCGGCGAGGCGATCCACATCAAGGCCAGCAGGAAGGTCGCCTTTCGCCCGGTCAAGGAGCTGAAGGACGCGATCTAAAACTCACGTTTCGTTAAGCCTGATCCACCCCGTTACGGCCGCATCACGGCCCGCTTTTCTGATATACCGCGTGCTTCCCAAAGACCCGGCGGTTTGACCAGAAATGTCCTCCCTCACCTTTTCGCACACCGTGACCGAGCGCTTCCTGCGCTACGTCACCATCGACACCCAGTCCGATCCGGACTCTCCCCGCTCGCCTTCGACCGAGAAGCAGAAGGATCTCGGCCGCGTGCTCGCCGCCGAGCTGAAGGCCATGGGCGTCGAGGACGCGCATCTCGACGAGTACGGCTATGTCTACGGCACGATCCCAGGCAATACCGACAAGAAGGTGCCGGTGATCTGCTTCTGCTCGCATATGGACACCTCGCCCGACGTCACCGGCAAGGACGTCAAGCCGCAGGTCTGGAAGAACTATCGCGGCGGCGACATCACGCTGCCGGGCGACACCAGCCAGGTGATCCGCTTTGCCGAGCACCCCGCGCTGAAGAACCAGATCGGCAACGACATCATCACCACCGACGGCACGACGCTCTTGGGGGCCGACAACAAGGCGGGCGTCGCCGAGATCATGGATGCCGCGCATTTCTTCATCAACAACCCAGACGTGAAGCACGGCACCATCAAAATCCTGTTCACACCGGACGAGGAGATCGGCCGCGGCGTCGACATTGTCGACGCCGC
>SCVK01000419.1 GCA_004297075.1 Chitinophagaceae bacterium | reverse complement strand
GGTGTTGAAATAACCGTAGAGACCTTTTACCAGGCCGATTACAGCAATCCGCTGAATGGGGAATTTATGTTTGCCTACCGCATCACCATCGAAAACCACAACCCTTTTACCATTAAACTGCTGCGCAGGCAATGGTATATTTTCGACAGCAATGGCGAACACCGGGAAGTTGAAGGAGAAGGCGTGGTGGGTGTACAGCCCGTATTAAAACCCGGTGAAAATTACCAGTACGTAAGTGGTTGTAACCTCCGCACCGAAATGGGTAAAATGCATGGCACTTACCAGATGGAGAACGAGAACAGCAAACAATTGTTCTCAGTGAATATTCCTTCTTTTGATATGATCGTACCTACGAAAATGAATTAGTCCATCACTTTTTCATTTCGATTATTGCGATTCCTGATTCTGCAGTAGCTGTTTGCCGATAGAAACTTAGATATTTTCCTGCCGTTATTCTGAAAGGTTTACTGAAGAGATGTTCTTGGGTTACCTGTGGAAAAAGACTACTGATAAGAGTTCCCTCGGAACCGATCCGAACAAATGAAATATCGTTGAAATTCGTCTGGCGCGGAACAGGAGAAATAGTATCTATTTCTGCGGACTGGTTTTTATGAATAAACGAAAGCCTGCTATTTTCTACCATGGGATAATCCCATAACCAGGGTTGGTAACTGGCCGAACTGATAGGGAAATCAGCGGGCAAAATCCGTAGCCACATACTGTCCTGTCTGGTATCTATTGAGAAAAAAGCGAATTTTCGGGGTTTTACCCATTTGATTTTCAGATCTACCGGGGGCAAGCCTGCCATACCCGGTCTGCCGGCCTGGGGATTTTGCACAATAGGTTGCTGCGCTGCAGACAGAAACTGATTGCCTCCCGGCTGAAGACTATACACTTCCCGCATATTGCTGACAGAAGAAGCAGAACCGGAACGGGTGATGACGCGGCTGGGGTACAGACCCTGTACACGTGATTCAAATGTACCTTCCTTGCCGGGCCTCATCCATTTTGTGATATCTGTATTCTTAGGATCTTCCCGTTCATTGTCTTTTACCAGCAGGTAATTGGGTACATCCAGTATCCAGGTGGTCAGGAATACCTGGCCATCTTCTTCAATAATGTCTTTCAATTTCACAAAATCCATTACATCGTTTTTCCTGCGCACATGTTGCATCTCCTGCTGCAACTCCTTACGCTGTTCCTTGGTAAACGGGAAAAATTTTTGTGTGAAGGGCAACTTACGTTCATACGGCAGGCCAATGGTGGCAAGTCCTTCTTTGATTTTGGTAGCACCATTATAATAAAATCCGGTCAGTTGTACCTGTTCGGCAGCAGGATGATCAAAAAAGATCAGGTCGTAAAACTTTACCTTATCAAAGCGATAGGTTTCTGTTATAAAATTTTCACTGCCATAAGGAATAGTATACACCTGAATACCGGCAGATAACCGGTAATTGGTCAGTTTATCATATATCACCAGATGCAGATTTCCTTTAGGATCCAGCAGCACTTGTGTGAGGCGTTGCATATTACCATCATACTCAAATGAATGATCGATTTTTTTGACCTGCTGCAGACTGCTGTCGTATAAAATCCCTTTGATCACCAATTGTTGTGGACCCGCAAAAAAAGTATAGAAAAAACTATAGTGGTTCTTTTTATCCGAGGTCATCTGCTGAAATACATGCCTGCTACCCGGTGCTGCTTCCATTCTTTCTGTGATATGTATTTCTCCTTCTTCCTTTACCTGCCATAAACGGATGCTCGTAAAATCGCCTGACCGCTGTTGCCAGATAAAATGTACCTCATTGTTTTTGGTAAACGCGTTGGCTTCGTAAGCCGCTGCCGGAAGCATACGCGTTTTGATCAGCTGCAGGTTGGTATCTATAAAATGCAGGACGGAACTATCGGTAGAAACGATGTCGATGATCGCAAAACCTTTGTTTGTTTTACCAATACAGACCGGACTCCGGAAGGAGATATTGGGGATAGACCGATAATTAACGGTTAGCTGTTGCGCAAAGCCGTATCCGGCAGAAAACAGGAGCATAAAAAAGAGTAACCATGACGACTTGCGGCTAACAGTATACATATAGAATTATTTAGGTTTATACTTCGACTCCGTAAAGATTTTGTTTGCCGGGGTTCTCATCAGTGCATCCAGCGACAGATTTTTGTTTTTTTCCATCCACTTAGTAACAATTTGCATGCCAACAAACTGACCAATATTACCCGGAGATCCTTCTCCCAACGCCTGTGTATTCGGCCCGTCATTCAGGTAATCCCTCGCCATATTCGGATCGGTGCTGTAAAGCAGATCGTTTATCACAAAAAGGCTCCAGATATTTTTCTCACTCGCATAACAGTCTTTCAGCTGTTGCGCCGTGTAGCCGGTTTTCAGTGTATCGGCCAGCTCCGGCAGCAATTGATCCAGCAGGTACTGGCGTTTGCCCGCTTCCACCATTTGTTCTACCAGCGGTTGTCCTGCACTGTTACCGGGGTACATATCATCAATGATATTCTTCATGCAGTTCACAGGGATATAGGCCGGCTCAAACCTTCTCGAAACAAACAGTGGATACATTTGCTGCCCCTGTCCGCTCAGGTACAACGGGTAATCCTTACCCATATACACCTGTAATCCTACCGCCAGTGCATTGGGGGTGATGATATTACCGTAACTATTCAGCGGACCAATAAAAGTGATCAGTCTTTCCGGTGTTTTGTATTGCGGAAAATAATACCGCACAAACTGCAATCCTCTTCTGACCTGTTTTTCGATCGTAGCAAAATCTTTGAGTTTTTCCTGCGAAGCCTGGTACATGGATCGGTAGCTCCGGATAAAGAGTCTGGTATCGTTTACGGCACTATCCGGTGAGGTACCCAGGATATTGAACAAAAAATCCTGGGCAAAGCCGGGATGCTGTTGGTTTAACCGCTGCAGCGAAGCATTCACCTGTAAAGTATCGATCGAAAAAAAAGCCTGCTCAAATCTTTCTGTTTTCAGGTTAATCTTAATACCTGACACATCCGGTATGGGCTTTTGGGAAGTACATGCCACCAGTAAAATGATCAACCCGAGGATCCCGCATTTTTGCATCATATAATTCCTGTTAGGGTAACAAATGTAATGGCCTGCTGCAAACAAACCCTGCACTTTGCCTATATACTGTGTTAAAGAAACTATTCCAGGGTATGCAACAGCAACAAACCCGCTTCTTCCGTTTCTTTGTTATGATAAAGCGAGGCATACTGCCCCGGCGCTATCAGCTGTAGGGGAGAGAAACGAAGTTGTTTGGAGGGAAATTTCCGAAGGGACTGTTCTCCTTTGGTTACCGTGATCAATACCGGATAAGGTTCTTCCAGCGCATCGGCCTGGTATACCAATAACTGCACTTCCTGGTACCCATCACTGGCCAGTAACTGGCGGTTAAACAAATCTTCCGGCAAATTAAATACATCCAGCGAACGGGCCGCATACCAGGCAAACCCCTGTTCTTTATCGAGTTTAATAAAAATCAGTTTGGGAGCATTCCTTCCCGTGGCTTTGGAGGCAAGTGCTGAAGGTCTGGGCGGCAAACCACCACCCAGGGGTCCTGTATTAACAAATTTATCCGCTACAGAATTAACCCGCATCCTGGGTGCCGTAGTGGTAGCAGAAGCGGCCGAAGCCACAATATCAGAAGCCCTTGCCATTGCCAGGGTTCTTCCCAACGCTTTCAAAGAGGGGTCATCTTCGGGCCGTATTTTTTGTACCGGCGAGGGAATGCCCGCTACCAGTTTCAACACCGCTACACTACCACTATCGGTGTACAGGATATCCTGCAACTGCAGGTTGGCCTGTATGGTTTCGTCTGTTGCAGAAAAACCTTTTCTGAAATACCGGATCATCTCATTGTGAAAGGGAATGAACCGCGGGGCCAGTTCATTTTTTCTGCCCGGCGGAAAAGCAATGCTATAAATGCCTTTGTTGTTTTTAGACATCCCATCTACGTACAAACCCTCTGCCTGTAAACAGTTACACTCATTGTTCTGAAATACCCGCATGGTTTTCAGTTTCACTTTTTCAAAAGTGAATGTTTCGCTAACGATCAGCTCCTCATTCAGCGAAATACTGTTTACTGCCAGATCAGACGACAGCCGGTAATTGGCATATTTATCATATACCAGCACATGCGTGTTTCCCTAATTATCCAGAAAAGTTTCCGGTTCTGCATCCTGTTCGGCATTACGGCGGAAGCTATAGAGCAATTGTTTGCGTTGTTTCCAGTCTGCATCCAGCAGTACCCCCCTGATCAGGGATGAATCAGTGGTTTTTCTGATCAGCTGGTAAAATAACAGGAATTGCCGGTTACTGCTGCTCAGTAAACGTAGTGGCATCCTCGCCCCTGGCAAAACCGTTTCCTGTTTGCGGATCAGTTTGCCCGTTATATCCAGTTCCAGCAAGTGTGCCTTTATCTGATCCTCATTGCGGGAAATAGAGATGATACAGATAGTGTTTTCTCCCATCTGCACCGCCACCACGGGTTTGGGAAAGTCGAAAACATGCATAGTGCCTGTACGGGTAACCGTATCGTAGATATATACCTGCAGATCGGGCGTATTTCCGGGGTTCATCAGAAAAAAACGACTGCCCAGTTTACCGGCCAGCTGCATTTGCCATACCCCCGGTTCCTTTACAGGAAAGAATTGAAACTGATGCGTTTGCGAGAACAGTGGTGAGCCCATGAACACACACAACAACCATAACAGGGCTCTTCTGGTAATTGTAAAGCGGTACATGCAGGTCAGTTTTTGTAGTCTGAAAAAATCAGAAACTATCCAAAAGTTACGGAACTTTACAGGATGAAGGTATTTATCGCACAGCAGAATTATCATATCGGGAATTTTGAAAACAATACAGCCAAGATCATCGAGGCTATCAGAATGGCCAAGGCGCAGGGTGGCGACCTGATCCTGTTCAGCGAAATGTGCGTGAGCGGTTATCCGGCCAGGGATTTTGTAGAGTTCGATGATTTTATCAACAAATGTTATGCCGCTATTGACCAGATCAGGCAGGAAGCCGATACCATTGGTGTGCTGATTGGCAGTCCGGCGCGGAATACCCAGCAGAAAGGAAAAAGCCTTTTCAATGCCGCTTTCTTTCTCTACGAAAAAGAGATCAGGGCCGAGATCCACAAAACCCTGCTGCCTACGTATGATGTGTTTGATGAGTACCGGTATTTTGAACCGGCTTTCGACTGGCAGGTAGTGCCTTTCAAAGGGAAAAAATTAGCGATCACCATTTGTGAAGATATCTGGAACCTGGGCGACAATCCTTTGTACCGGATCTGCCCCATGGACAAACTGATGGAACAGCAACCCGATCTGATGCTGAACATCAGCGCTTCCCCGTTTGATTATACCCATGATGAAGACCGTAAATCAGTGATCAAGGCCAATGTACTGAAGTATAAATTGCCGATGTTTTACTGCAATGCCATTGGCAGCCAGACAGAAGTGGTATTTGATGGCGCTTCGCTGATCTTTGATAAGGATGCCAATCTCTGCAAAGCCTTCCCCATGTTTGTAGAAGCGATAGAAGCTGTAACAGTGAATGATGACGGCACAATGGATGCACCCATTCTGGAACCCGCCAGCCGTGTACCCGATAAAGAACTGAACCCCGCCACACTGGAGCCCGAACTGAATATTGCACAGGTATATGATGCCCTGCTGCTCGGTATCCGCGATTATTTTGGCAAAATGGGTTTTACCAAAGCCATTCTCGGTTCTTCGGGCGGGATTGATTCGGCGGTAACACTTGCCATTGCCTGCGAGGCATTGGGAAAAGAAAATGTACGCGCCATTTTAATGCCCTCTCCCTATTCAACCGAACATTCTGTGGACGATGCCGTGCAACTGAGCAAAAACCTCGGTAATCCTTACGATATCATTCGCATCAACGATGTGTATGATGCTTTTCTTAAAACATTGAAACCCGTTTTTGGGGACCTGCCTTTTTCGCTGGCCGAAGAAAATATACAAAGCCGCAGCAGGGGTAACCTGTTAATGGGCATCTCCAATAAATTCGGTTATATCCTGCTCAACACATCCAACAAAAGCGAACTGGCCACCGGGTATGGAACCCTCTATGGCGATATGGCCGGCGGCCTGGGTGTACTGGGCGATTGTTACAAATTACAGGTATATGCACTGGCCCGATATATCAACCGCAACGGAGAGATCATTCCGGAGAATATTATTACCAAAGCACCCAGTGCCGAGTTAAGACCCAACCAGAAAGACAGCGACAGTTTACCCGACTATGCCGTGCTTGACCAGATCCTTTACCAATATATTGAAAAACGAATGGGTCCTGCAGAGATCAAAGCACAGGGGTTTGATGCGGCACTGGTAGACCGTACCCTGAAAATGGTGAACACCAACGAATACAAACGAAACCAGTTCTGCCCCATCATCCGTGTATCGCCCAAAGCGTTTGGAGTGGGGAGAAGGGTGCCGATTGTGGGGAAATATCTTTCGTAAGTATATGGTGGAAAGTTGTACAACTATACATTCAATTGTTGTATGCCACTTCAACAATAAATGTAGTATCTTGATTACATATGTTCTTCCGTATTCACAATTCCAGGCCCTTTAAAATGTTTCGTACTTTATAAAATCCCATCTCACCTATACCTCGGTAAAGGACTACACCGGATTTGTCTAATAGAATCAGAGTTGGAAATGCATCTATTTTGTATTTCTTGGATATAATGCTGTTTTCAGCTGGATCATACATATTAACCCAGTCAATTTGCTGTCCCGCCAGGAATTCCTTTACATCCTTTTCTGAATAGTCAAACGCTATACTCACCATAGAAAGCTTTTTTCCTTCATAACCCTTATGAAGTTCCTTTAGTTCTGGAATTATTTTCCTGCAGGGAGCGCACCATGTACCCCAAAAATCAATCAGGGTGTAATTCTCAGAGTTCCCACCAAGGGTAATTTCCTTTTTACCTGAAATATCCAATCCTTTACTCTGGGGAAGGAAAAAACCGGAGGTGATGCCTGAATCCTTCGCAGATTTTCCAATGAAGGAGAGAGTTGCTGATTGGCCGTTTGAGTCAATACTGCTAACAACAAAAAGTTTTTTGCCCAGGTAAACGGTATCCTTAACCCGGTAGGATATTTCCCTAGCTGGAGTTATCCGCTCTTTAAATAATGTATCAGTTAAGATAAAAAATTTAGGATCCTTATAATCCATACCTTTTGAAAGACCGCGAGGTAAACAAAATGTGTATGTTCTTCCATCAATCTTGTATTGGGCCATCCGGATAACCGTTTTTAGAACAGCCAGATTGTTGATATATCTATCCTCCTTCCCATCAAACGCAAATGTTGAATGAATTGGATCTATATAGTAACTACGGGATGTGAATTTCTTGCCATCAAAGTAAGTTCGGTTATCCAGCCTGATATTTTTTGCCTTACCCACCTCATAGGGTTTTTCATCTGAAATCTCATTGTCGTTATCAGTATCAAAAAACATCCAGGGTTTACCATTTATAAAACTCAGAAAGGTAATCAGGCGGTTTCCCGATTTAATTTCGGCTATTGTATCAGTCGTAAAAGTTTGTAGTAAAGTGTGTCCAAATTTTCCAGTATAACTAACCCCTCCTATAATAAGTGTTGTATCACTATTTTCATATCTGAATAACTTACCTGTTCCACCATCAAATAATGTATCAAACTTAGTATCCACGAATTGCAGTTCAATCAATTGCTGGTCAGCATTGGTTCCTTTGCAAAAGGGTAAAAGGATCAGAATCAAAAAAATCCAGTTATAACTCAATTTCACAGGATCCATCTTTCTACAGTTCATTGCAGTTTTTTTTGTTTAGACTAAGATAATAAATACTTTCCCTAAGCGAAGAGTCCCTCGCCAGAGGACTCTTCGCTTAGGAGCACGCACCAATTAATAAGCAGTAAGATTTGCATAAGAAACCAGATGGGGTTTATTCTATCGGGATTTGTAATGTTAAACGACACCCCCCTAACGGGGGCTCTTCAGTGAAGAAATAATTTGTTGATGCAACATAACGCCTGCAAAAAATCTGCAGAAGAATGCATTCATTCCCCACCACGTTAGCACGGCCCAAATCCTGCCATCAGGGCTACTGCCCACAAACCTGTCAGCGTGTCGATCCCCATGCTAAAGCATGGGGTTATGAATGATGGGTTATACAATTGAAAGTTAAAATGTATCAGCAGTAACTGAAAGTTCTAAAGGATAGAAAAAAATCCCACAATTTCCTCTCTTGCAAATGAGAAAGCCTGAACAAATTATTCAGGCTTTCCGTTGGACCTTTGATTGCTTAATAACCAACTATTATCCATGTATGACCATTAACGGTACATGGGTATGAAAGGCCAGTTGTGTGGTATGACTCGTACTGAACAGGCTTTCAAAGAAACTGTGCTTTTTCGGGATCGTAATGATCAGGTCGACCTGGTATTCCAGGGCGAAATTGTTCACGGCTTCCACATAGTTCTTGTTCGGCGAGAAATGATAATCCGGGTGCAGGTCCTGTAGCAGTGTATGAACTGCATAACTTTCACCCATCATTTTGGAGGGATACATAAATGCGTCTTCGGTGGGAGGTTCTTCCATGTTAAACACCAGCAGTTTTGCCTTGGTTTCTTCAATGATCCTCTTCACCGGTTTAATCGGAATGGTTTTGTCCGCCTTATCAAAATCACTCAGCAACATTACATTTTTGATCGGCGCAAAACGGGTATTATGCGGCACAATGATCACAGGTGTATGCGAATGTTTGGCCACTGAAACGGTATTACTGCCGATCAGTTTTTCTTCCAGCACACCGCCACCGGTAATACCCATCACAATCAAACCGGCATCGTTGGTAACACAGGCGGGATCCAGCCCGTTGTTCAGCAAAGCATATTCGCAGAATGTGTCCAGCTGGCAACCTGCGGGGCAGTAAGGCTGCAACAGTAATTTAAATTTATCAAGACTTTCCTTACTGCTGCTGCGAAGTTGCTCTTCATCCAGCAACTGTACCGCCGGAACCATGGGATCGATCATGAGCGGCGCCTGGTATGCGTTATACAGAATTACTTTGGGAGCTCCCAGTTGACCCGCCAGCTGCAATGCGTAACGCGCGGCATTTTGGGCAGTGGCAGAGAAATCTGTTGGAACCAAAATGTTTTTCATGGCTGTTATTTATGACTTAAAGTTACTCCACAATTCTGCAGTGGGAAATGATATTCATCATGATTTGCCGTGATATTTGGCAAGATTTGTTCTGGGTTCTCCGTTCATCTGTTCCTTGTTCATCCGTTTGTCTGTTCATCTGTTCGCCTCACAAAAAAGCCCCGCTTTCGCAGGGCTCCTTTCTCATGTTGTTGACTACGTGACGGTTATAGATTCTCTATGATACCGGCAATGCCCTGTCCGCCACCTACACAGGCAGAAACCATTCCATATTTTTTATTCAGTCTTTTCATATCATTCAGCAGCTGAACGGTGAGTTTGCAACCGGTACAACCCAGCGGATGCCCCAGTGCAATAGCGCCGCCATTGATATTCACGATCTCGGGGTTCAGTCCCAGTTCGCGGATCACCGCCAGCGATTGGGAGGCGAATGCTTCGTTCAGTTCAATCAGGTCTATATCATTCAGGCTCATATTGGCCTGTTTCAATACTTTAGGAATAGCCGCTACCGGGCCAATACCCATGATGCGCGGATGTACACCGGCCGAAGCGCAGTTTACGAGGCGGCCAATCGGTTTTAATCCCAGCTCAACCACCATACGCTCACTCATTACCAGCGCAAAAGCGGCGCCATCGCTGGTTTGGGAAGAGTTACCCGCCGTAACACTGCCACCCATGCTGAAAGCAGGTTTCAGTTTGGCCAATGCTTCTACCGTTGTATCGGCGCGAACGCCTTCATCGGTATCTACGATATAAGAACGGGTTGCTTTTTTACCCTTCTCGTTCACATAAGTTTCTTCAACAGTAATAGGCAGGATCCCGCTTTTGAAGTAGCCATTTTCGATAGCTGCTTTCGCTTTCTGGTGCGATTGAAAAGCAAACTGGTCCTGGTCTTCGCGATTAACCTTGTATTCATTGGCCACTGCTTCGGCAGTTAATCCCATGCTGAGGTAATAATCAGGTTCGTCTTTGGCAATGGCATAAGAAGGCACGGTTTTCCAGCCGGTGGTGGGTACGAGGCTCATACTTTCTGTACCGCCGGCAATGATACATTCCGCCATACCGGTGCGGATCTTGGCCGTGGCCGTGGCAATACTTTCCAGTCCGCTGGCACAGTAACGGTTGATAGTGATACCAGCCGCATCCAGTCCCAACGCACGGGCCGAAATAATACGGCCGAACTGCAAACCCTGTTCCGCTTCCGGAACGGCGTTGCCTACGATCACATCATCCACCCGTTTGGCATCCAGCTGGGGAACAGCAGCCATCAGGCCTTTGATCACTTCCACCGCCAGGTCATCCGGCCGAAAGAAACGGAACCCACCCCTTTTACTCTTGGCCACCGCCGTACGGTAACCGGCAACAATGTATGCTTCCTGCATATAGAAGATTTTACAAACCAAATGTAGGGAAAAAACGAATAAAAGGTTGTTTATGCAACCAAATTTAGCAAAACGGTGCTCCCTGCCCCCAAAACTCACTACTCACGACTGACGATTCACGATTCACGACTGACGATTCACGACTCCCCCCGTTGACTTATCTTCGCACCATGATCTACCCCATCATCCGGCAATTACTCTTCTGTTTCCCTCCCGAAGAAGTGCATTATTTCTCCATGAACCTGCTGAAAGCGGGTTGTTCACTGGAACCGGTCAGATCCCTGTTACAGAACTGTTTCTCTTTTAAAGGAGATGGATTGCAGAAACAGGTATTCGGTCTGCCTTTCCAGAACCCGGTTGGACTGGGCGCCGGCTTTGATAAAAATGCCCTGTACCTGCGCGAGCTGGAAGCATTGGGTTTTGGTTTTGTTGAGATCGGAACCGTAACCCCCAAAGCACAGCCCGGTAACGACAAACCCCGCCTGTTCCGTTTACCCGCAGACAAGGCACTGATTAACCGGATGGGTTTTAATAATGAGGGCCTCGAAACCATTCAGCAGCGGTTAACCCAATGGAATAACTCCAGACTCCCAACTCCTGATTCCAGACTCATCATAGGCGGCAACATTGGCAAGAACAAGCTTACTCCCAATGAAGATGCCTGGAAAGATTACAGCATTTGTTTTGATGGCCTCTTTGAGCAGGTGGATTATTTTGTGGTGAATGTAAGTTCGCCAAATACACCCGGGTTAAGGGAACTGCAGGAGAAGGATTCGCTCAAGAAGATCCTTTCGCAGCTCCAAAACCAGAACCAGGGCAAGGCCCGGCCCAAACCGCTGTTACTCAAAATCGCTCCCGATCTTACACGCGAACAGCTGGATGATATTGTGGACCTTTCGTTTGAGGTGGAGCTGAGCGGACTGGTAGCCACCAACACCACCATTAGCCGCGCCCAACTCCAAACTCCAAACTCCAAACTCCAAACTATCGGCCCCGGCGGCCTGAGTGGTTTACCCGTAAAAGCCCGTGCTACAGAAGTGGTGCAATATTTATCAGCGCAAACCCGGCAAAAAATTCCCATCATTGCCAGCGGTGGTATTTTTACCGGGGCAGATGCCAAAGAAAAGCTGGACGCAGGCGCTTCGCTGGTGCAGGTATGGACGGGGTTTGTGTACGAGGGTCCGTCGATCGTTAAAAATATTTGTCAGTATCTTGCCCATCAATCCTAACTTATTCTAACCCTGTATGGAAGCACTGTTTACCTCGGAGAATCTGATCAGTTT
>SCVK01000418.1 GCA_004297075.1 Chitinophagaceae bacterium | reverse complement strand
TGTTGTCGGCTCCGGGATCAGCGGTGGCTGGGCGGCAAAAGAGTTAACCGAAAAAGGACTCAAAGTGCTGCTGCTGGAACGTGGGCGAAACATTGAGCATATCAAAGACTATGTGAATGCCAACAAAGAAGCGTGGGATTTTCCGCACCGCGGAAGAAGAACCCAACAGATGATCAATGATTATCCGGTGTTGAAGCGCGATTACCCGCTGAACGAAACCAACCTGGATTACTGGGTGAATGAGAAAGAGAGCCCGTATACAGAAGTAAAACGGTACGACTGGTTCCGTGGTTACCATGTGGGTGGACGCTCACTGATGTGGGGCCGCCAGAGTTATCGCTGGAGTGACCTGGATTTTGAAGCCAATGCCAAAGACGGGATCGCGGTTGACTGGCCGGTACGTTATAAAGACATTGCACCCTGGTATGATCATGTAGAAAAATTTGCAGGTATCAGCGGTAACCGTGATGGATTATCGCAGTTACCCGACGGACAGTTTCTGCCTCCGATGGATATGAACTGCGTGGAGAAAGATGTGGCTGCCCGCATGAAGGAATATTACAAAGGCGCACGTGCCATGATCATTGGCCGTACCGCTAACCTGACTGTAGCGCATGAAGGAAGAACCAATTGCCAGTTCCGGAACAAATGCTGGCTCGGTTGTCCGTTCGGCGCTTACTTCAGTACGCAGTCGTCTACCCTGCCTGCGGCGATGAAAACCGGTAATCTTACCCTGCGTCCATGGTCTATCGTAACCAAAGTGTTGTACGATAAAGACAAAAAACGCGCCACCGGTGTAGAAGTACTGGATGCAGAAACCAATAAAACCTATACGTTCAATTCGAAGATCGTATTCCTGAATGCTTCTACCTTTAACACTGCCTGGATCCTGATGAATTCGGCTACCGATGTATGGCCTGAAGGTTTGGGCAGCAGCAGCGGCGAGTTAGGGCATAATATCATGGACCACCACCTGGGTGTGGGTGCCAGCGGAAGAGTAGAAGGATACGAAGACAAATACTATTTTGGCCGTCGTGCCAACGGTATTTATATTCCGCGTTACCAGAATTTTGCCGGTGATAAGCGCGACTACCTGCGTGGCTTTGGTTACCAGGGTGGTGCCAGCAGATCGGGCTGGGGCCGCGATGTGGCTGAACTGAGCATTGGCGGTGAATTCAAAGATGCGTTAACAGAACCCGGTAGCTGGAGTATGGGTATGGGTGGGTTTGGAGAAATTCTGCCTGATCATGCCAATAAGGTTACACTGGATAAGACAGTGAAAGATAAATGGGGACTGAATGTATTGTCGTTCGACGCAGAGCTGAAAGAGAATGAACTGAAGATGCGTAAAGACATGCAGAAAGATGCCATTGAAATGCTGGAAGCCGTAGGTGTAAAAGATGTAAGAGGCTGGGATGCCAATGGTTACCAGGGAAGAGGTATTCATGAAATGGGCGCTGCCCGTATGGGCGCCGATCCGAAAACCTCTGTGGTAAATAAATTTAACCAGGTGTGGGATGCGCCGAATGTATATGTTACCGATGGTGCATTTATGACTTCTGCTGCCTGCGTAAATCCATCACTCACTTATATGGCGTTTACTGCGAGAGCGGTGGATCATGCGGTGACTGAATTGAAAAAACAAAATTTATAAAGTGAATAGTGAGTGGTGAATGGGCAGTAAAACTGCATTCACTACTCACTACTGACAACTCATCATTAAAAATCAATCTCATGAATAGAAGAGAAGCCTTATCCAGTGTAGCCCTGCTCCTGGGAGGAACTATTTTGGGTGCCGAAGCATTCCTGTCGGGATGTAAAACCAAAACAGATGTTGGCGTTAGTTTT
>SCVK01000417.1 GCA_004297075.1 Chitinophagaceae bacterium | reverse complement strand
TGCCCGATCATTACCAGAAATACAACCGCAAAAATGATCTGTATAATGCGCCCCCTGCTCTGATTAAATACCGGCATACCTGTTAACTAAGTAAGTGAGTTGAGTGATTGAGTAGTACTGGCTACAAAGTTGATGAAATGGGGGAATGCTTGTATCAACTATTTTAAAAAAGTTATTCATAGATGTGGGTAGCGGAAAGCGAGACAACTACTGCTGTAACAGGAACATTCACGCTTTGTTAACTACTCCGGTACCGGCTGTTCCGGTTAAACAGCATTTCGGCCAGGAAGATCATGAGCAGGCTGATAGCCGTGGTGCCGGCCACTTTTCCGAGAAAGTAGACGAAGTTGCCAAACTGCAGCCATTCAATCAGTACGAGATAGAAATGATGTACAAAACTGAGTATGCCTACGTACAAGGCATAGGGTGCCCACCCCATGCTTTTATGGCTGGGTTCAATATAACTCTGTTCGGTGGTTTCCTGGGGTATCAGCAGGTTTAGCAGGAAAGGCCGGATATATGCGATCAGTACACAGGGAGCGGCGTGTAAACCATACGTGCCGGTAAAATAATCAAGACTCAACCCGAACAGGAAGCTGATGATCAGCAGCCAGAAGCGGTTGATAGTAAAGGGTAACCAAAGAATATACAGGAAATAGAGATAGGGCACCAGAAACTGGTGCAATGGCGGAACCTGGTTCAGGATATACACCTGGAACAGGATAAATACCACAAAACGGATCATATTTTTCAGCAGGCTGCTCATGGTATTCTGGAAGTGTTTGTTTCTAACTGAACCTGTTCTGCATATCGTACATTTTCAATCAGGTATATATATTGGAGACTGAAGAAATTAGTAGCTGTTCTGATTTTCAGGGTATAAAAATTACTGGAAGATTCTGAACTAATCTCAGCCACCGTACCGATTAACAGTTTGGGTGGGAAGTTGGCAGAGTAATTACTCGTTATCACCGAATCACCTTTCGCCACTTTGGCGCCCTTGGTTACATTGCGGAGGGTAAGAAAACCGGGATCTGTTCCGTCCCATTCCAGGCTGCCTGTGTTATTGTCTTTTTTAAGCATGGCACTTACCTTACTGCTGCGGTGTATCAGGCTCATGATCTTGCTGAAATTAGGACTGGTTTCTACTACCACACCTACAATACCGGCTGAGCTAACGGCCGCCATGCCTTTTTTCACTCCCTGGTTACTACCCCGCTCTACCGTAATGAAATTGTTCTGTAAAGCATACGAATTACCGACCACTTTGGCAGGTAACCAGGTAAATTTGCGCGAACGCCCGAGGGTATCTTTTACAAGCGTATCTACGTACAGTTCTTTATCCGTATTGGGTGCAACAAAATTGGAGGCGAGCATATTACGTAAGCGTACATTCTCTTCGGCCAGTAAACGGTTGGTCTCTTTCAGGGCAAAATAGTCGCGGAAACCACTGTATTGTTTGTTGATGCCACCGGTTACTTCGTTGGCTGCCGTGGCAAAAAAAGACTGGTGGGTTTTACTCGCACTGCTCAGCATCACAATAGCCATCACCTGTAACAGCAGAAAGCTGAGAAAAGTGAGGTAGCGGCGTATGAAGAGGAAAATGTTTTTCACGAAGGCGGCTATGAGCTATGAGCTGTGAGCCATGAGCACTCTCCGCTCACAGCTCACAGCTCGTAGCTGATTATCTCATAATAAATGGAAAACGCTGGTAGTTCTTAAGCGCCAGCCCGGTACCACGTACCACGCTCTTTAACGGATCATCGGCCACGTGTACGGGCAGTTTGATCTTGGCACTCAGTCTTTTGTCCAATCCGCGCAGCAGGGCTCCACCACCTGTGAGGTATAAACCGCGGCGGTAGATATCCGCTGCCAGTTCGGGCGGTGTGGTTTCCAGTGCCTTCAGAATGGCTTCTTCTATTTTGAAAATACTCTTGTCCAGTGCTTCGGCTATTTCCTGGTAGCTGACCATGATCTGCTTAGGGATCCCGGTTACCAGATCGCGGCCATTTACAGGCAGGTCATCCGGTGGGTTATCAAGGTCTTTCATGGCAGCACCTACATTGATCTTGATCTGTTCAGCGGTACGCTCACCAATCAGCAAACTGTGGTAACGGCGCAGGGCTTCCATGATATCGGCGGTAAACTCATCACCGGCGATACGGATACTCTGGTCGCACACAATACCCGCCAGCGCAATCACGGTAATACCGGTGGTTCCACC
>SCVK01000416.1 GCA_004297075.1 Chitinophagaceae bacterium | reverse complement strand
ACGCAGCACACAGTGAGATCACTTTTAAGGTAAAACACCTGATGATCACCAATGTAACCGGTAACTTCAACCAGTTTGATGCTACCCTGGAAAGCGAAGCCGCTGATTTCAGCGATGCCAAAATTTCTTTTGAAGCAGATGTGAACAGCATCTCTACCAACAACGAACAGCGTGATGGTCACCTGAAGAGTGAAGACTTCTTTGCCGCTGAGAAATTTCCCAAACTGAGCTTTGTATCTACTTCTTTCAGCAAACTGAACGACAGCAACTACCTGTTAAAGGGAAACCTGACCATCCGTGGTAACAGCAAACCCGTAGAACTGGCCGTGGAATACGGCGGTACCGTTACCGATCCTTATGGACAGGTGAAAGCCGGTTTTGAGATCAGCGGAAAGATCAGCCGTAAAGAATTCGGTCTTACCTGGAGCGCTACCACAGAAGCCGGTGGAATTGTGGTGAGCGATGAAGTAAAACTGCAGCTCGCTGTTCAGATGATCAAACAGGCCTAAGGAAAAATCTGTGCCCCTCTGTTACTCCGTGTCTCAGTGTTGAAAAAGAATGATGCTGTATGGAATGGTGTTCTTCAACACGGAGACACTGAGATAGGGAGTAACATGGAGAGCAGGTTAGGTATTTCACCCATTGTACATGAGAAGATAATGGGTCTATTGTAAACAACTATATAATGCACATGAAACTATTAAAAGACACGCCAGTGTACTTGCTGGCATTGATTTACCTGGTATTTGGTTCAAACTATTTCTTTCATTTCATCAATATGCCACCCATGGTCGGTAACGCAGGCAATTTTGTGGGCGTATTGTTCAGCACCAACTTTTTGCTGGTGGTGAAACTGCTCGAGATCAGCTTTGCTGTTCTGATGCTGGTACCTAAAACAAGGGCACTTGGTCTGGTACTCATCGCACCCATTACAGTGAACATCCTTTTATTTGAATTACTGATTGCCAACCAGCCTGGTCTGGCGGTATTGATGGTAATACTGAATGGCGTAGCGATTGCCCAGCGTAAAGAGCAATACCTCGGCATGATTGGCAGCCGGTTAGGTTTGGCAACTATTTAAAAACAAGTATATGACAACAGCCAGCATCGCTTCTATAGCTTACCGGGTAGAGATCCGGAACGGAAGGCATGAACTAACAGCAGATGAACCCTTGAACCTGGGAGGCGGAGATACCGGTCCTACGCCCGATGAGCTGCTGGAAGCGGCGCTGGCCAGTTGTACCGCTATTACCTTACGCATGTATGCCAACCGGAAAGAATGGCCCGTTACCGAAATCAATGTGGCGGTTTACCTGGAGCGTAAAGACGACAAAACCATTTTCACCCGCAACATACAAATTGAGGGTACTATTGATGAAGCTCAAAAAGAACGGTTGCTGCAGATAGCGAAAGCCTGCCCGGTTTCTAAAACCCTGTCAGGATCGATTGATATCAAAACACAAATCGTATAACAAAGCTCATCGACATTAAATAAACGCGACATGCAATATATCCTATACCCCAACGCAGAAAGAGGAGAAAAAGACCTGGGCTGGCTGCAGAGTAAGTTTTCCTTCAGTTTTTCTTCTTACCGCAACCCGGTGCGAAAAAACTTTGGGTTGCTGCATGCTTTCAACGATGATACGGTAAAACCCGGTGGTGGTTTTGGTTTGCACCCGCATACCAATATGGAGATCATCAGTGTGATGCTGAAGGGTACCATGAACCACAAGGATACCCTGGGTTACTCGGAAATAGTGGAAAAAGACTGGGTTCAACTGATGAGTGCCGGTACCGGCTTACGCCATGAAGAGCATAATGTGGGAGAGGAAGATGTGGCTTTTCTGCAGATCTGGATCGAACCCAAACTGCAGAATATTAGCCCACGGTACCAGAAAAGATATTTTCCGCGGGAAAAAAGGAAAAACCAGCTGACTACCATCGTGAGCAATGAAGAAGGAACGGAACATTGCTGGATTAACCAGAATGCCCGCTTACTGTTGGGCTGGTTTGAGCAGGGAAAGGAAATTCCGTATCTCATGAACCCGCTGAATAAAGCTGTCTTTATTTTTGTACTGGAGGGAGCATTGACGGTGGCCGGTAAAAAAATAGCAAAACGGGATGCGATCGGGATCTGGGAAACAGACCGGTTTACCATCAGTATTGAACAGGAGGCCGATTTTATTGTTATAGAAGTACCGGTGAATCATTAATTACCCATGGAAGCGTTCATGGATCAAATCAAAGAAAAATGAATATTGAAATTATAGCGGGCAGTCCGCGTAAAGAGAGCGTATCTCATAGAGTAGCTGTTTATTTACAGAAATACCTCTCGGCTAAAACCAGTCATACGGTTACTATCATAGACGTTCGCGACTGGAACCTACCTTTGTTACAACATGTGTTCACCAGTGTGGAACATACGCCCGATGCTTTTAAGCCCCTGGCAGAAAGGATGTTTGCGGCCGATGCGTTCATTCTGGTAACGCCGGAATACAATGGCAGTTATTCGCCAGCCTTACAGAACCTGCTGGATCATTTTCCCAAGCAGCACCACAAGGCTTTTGGCATTGTAACGGCTTCGCCGGGTGCCATGGGCGGTATGCGGGCCACGCAGCAATTATTACTGCTGGTACCGGCTTTATTTGGTGTAGCATCGCCCTATATGCTGGTAACCCCGTTTGTAGACAAGAAATTTGATGCAGAAGCCAACCTCTTAGACACTGGTTTCCAGAAAAATATAGATGTTTTTGTTAATGAGTTCCTCTGGCTGGCAGAAACCCTGCACCCGGAGCTGGAAACGGTTTATAATTAACCTGATAAAAATGTGGCGGAGTTGTAACTTCGCCACTTTCTTTTAAATACCCCGCATGAGCGACGAAATCAAACACGAATGTGGCCTTGCCTTCATTCGTTTGCGTAAGCCTTTTTCCTATTACCTGCAGAAGCATGGCGCCGTTACGTATGGTTTGAACAAACTATACCTGTTGATGGAAAAACAACATAACCGCGGACAGGACGGGGCCGGTATTGCCGCTGTAAAACTGAATACCGAACCGGGTAGTCCTTTTTTACACCGCATGCGCAGTAATGCACAACAACCCATTGCGGATCTTTTCTTTAAAATAGGCCAGGAAGTAGCGGAACTGGAGAAATACCAGCCCGATATTAAACAGCATCCGGGGTTGATGAAGGGCCATCTGCCTTTTCTGGGTGAATTACTGCTGGGACATTTACGTTATGGTACACAGGGTAAGAACAATGTAGAGTTCTGTCATCCGTTTATCAAACGCGACCTGATGCCGGGTAAAAACCTGGCATTGGCCGGAAACTTTAACCTGGTAAATACAGATGAGCTGTTCGACCTCATCAACCTGGATCCGGGCGAATTTCAGAAACAGAGCGATCTGGCAGCCATGATGGAGGTACTGCACCATTTCCTCGCGAAGGAAGATGAGCTGCATCCCAATGCCGCCAACCTATCCAACGTACTGAAAAAAGCCACGCCTTTGTTTGATGGCGGTTATACCATTGGTGGTTTACTGGGTAACGGGCACAGTTTTGTGATGCGCGATGCGCATGGCATCCGCCCCGCTTATTATTATATCAATGACGAAGTGATTGTTGCGGCCAGTGAGCGCGCGGCCATCCGCACCACGTTTAATGTGGGCGAGAATGAAGTGCTGGAGCTGATGCCGGGTATGGCATTGATCGTGGATGATGCGGGTAATTATTCTATTGAGCAGATCCTCGAACCCAAAGAAAGAAGGGCCTGTAGTTTTGAACGCATTTATTTCTCACGCGGAAGTGATGAAAAAATCTACCGCGAGCGGATCGCCCTGGGGCATCACCTGAGTAAAACGGTGCTGGAAAATATTAACTACGATCTCAAGAATACCATTTTCTCCTATATTCCCAACACCGCCGAAGTAGCTTTTTATGGATTGGTGAAAGGGATGGAAGAGTACCTGAATAAGATCAAAGTAGAGCGGATCCTCAGCTGGGGTAAAGATTTTACCCCTGAGAAGCTGGAAGAAATGGTGAACCGTAAGATCCGCCAGGAGAAGATCGCCATCAAAGACGTAAAACTGCGCACATTCATTACCGAAGATGCCAACCGGAATGAAATGGTACAGCACGTGTACGATATTACTTACGGAACCGTTCGCCGCAAAGAAGATACGCTCGTGGTGATAGACGACAGTATTGTTCGCGGCACCACCCTGAAAGAAAGTATTATCCGGATGCTGGCCCGCCTGCAGCCCAAAAAAATCACCGTGGTTTCTTCTGCTCCGCAGATCCGTTACCCGGATTGTTATGGGATCGATATGAGCAAACTTGGCGACTTCATCGCTTTCCGCGCCGCCACGGCTTTGCTGAAAGAAAGGAATATGGAGCATGTGCTCACAGACCTGCTGGAGAAAGTGAAAGAATTACAACGTACCAACCAGCTGCATACAGAAAATGTGGTACGGCAGGTGTACAAACCCTTTACCACACAGGAAATTTCAGATAAGATTGCCCAGCTGATCACACCCCAGGAAGTGGATGTGAACGTAGAAGTGATCTACCAGACCATCGAAGACCTGCACGATAGCTGCCCCACCAATACCGGCGACTGGTACTTTACCGGCAACTACCCCACACCAGGTGGTAACCGCGTGGTGAATAAAGCATTTTTGAATTATATGGAAGGGAAGAATGTGAGGGGTTATTAATAATGATAGAATGAGTGGATGATAGAATGATAGAATGTTGTGAAGGTCAGTTCATTCTATCATGCTATCATTCACTCATTGAATTCACACCCTGTAACAGATCGCATTTATATTCATACCCGCTCCAACGGATGCGAACATCACGATATCGCCGGCTTCCAGTTCATGGGAGCCGAGTTGTTCGTGTTTAACGAGGTCGTATAGGGTAGGGATGGTGGCTACGGAACTGTTGCCGAATTTATGGATGCTCATGGGCATGATACCCTGTGGAACTTCTCTTAAACCGTAGAGTTTGTACAGTGCTTTTACAAATCCCTCATCCATTTTTTCGTTCGCCTGGTGCAGGAAGAATTTTTTTACATCGGTAACCTGTAATCCGCATTTTTCAAGACAGGCTTTCATGGCCAGGGGTACGTTTTTGATGGCATATTCGTACACTTTTCTTCCTTTCATTTTCATATACCGGATATGCTGGTCTGCCTGCAGGTTATAGGAACTTCCGTAACGGAGATAGTAGGCCTCATCCACACAATGGCTTTGCACGCTGGTGGCCAGTATACCGCTATCGGAGGGATTGCCTTCTACTGCTTCGATAATGGTAGCGCCTGCCCCATCGCTGAAGATCATGCTGTCGCGGTCGTATTTATCGATCACGCGGCTCAGTGTTTCTGTACCGATTACCAGACATTTTTTAGCGATACCCGCTTTGATATACGCATCGGCCTGTATCACTCCCTGGATCCAGCCGGGGCAGCCGAAGAGGATATCATAGGCCACACAGTTGGGATTACGGATACCAAGTGATTGTTTAACACGAGAAGACAGCGCCGGTAATGCATCGCTCTGGATGCTACCCGACAGGATATTGCCGAAATTGTGTGCGACGATAATCTGGTCCAGTGTTTCCGGATCGATACCTGCATCGGCAATGGCCCTTTTTGCCGCAATGGCTGCCATATCCGAAGAATTCATTTCCAGATCGGCATAGCGGCGTTCTTCAATACCGGTGATATCCCTGAATTTGTCTACGATCTCGTTTGGTGCGGCAACAATATGTTCATGATCTTCACTATAAAACTCCTGATCAGCAAAATCTCTGTTGGTCTTGATATTCGGTGGAATAAAACTTCCGCTTCCGGTGATAACGGTT
>SCVK01000415.1 GCA_004297075.1 Chitinophagaceae bacterium | reverse complement strand
TTCTAACCGCATGGGTGTGCTGGTAGGTATGTCTGCCGAAGCTGCTGAAGCCGGTAAAGACGTAGCTATGCAGATCGCCGCTATGAATCCGCTGGCGGTAGATGCCAACAGCATTCCTGCAGAAACCATTGAAAGAGAAAGAGCGATCGTGGTGGATACCATGAAAGCCGATCCTAAGATGGCTGGTAAACCTGATGAAATGATCGCCAAGATCGCTGAAGGCAAACTGAACGCTTTCTTCAAAGAGAACACTTTGCTGGCACAGGCTTTTGTGAAAGATGGTGCGATTACGGTAGAAGCTTACCTGAAATCTGCAGGTGATGTGAAAGTGACTGAATTCAAGCGTGTAGCGCTGGGATAACCCATTTCCGGCTGAATGAATAGAAAAAGGAGTGCTTATGCACTCCTTTTTTGTTTCCGGTAGTCACCGGTATATCCCGCCTATCACCGGCTTTTATCCGGATATCGAATCCATCAGTGCAATACGAATAAATTCGTTTATTTAGTAGTCAAATCAATCACTATGCGAATACTGACAGTTATATTGGCCATTTTACTGGTAAACGAGCTACCTGCGCAGGTAGTACTGAAATTACGAACCGATACTTCTATTCATACAGTATTGAATGGCCGTTTGTATATCTACACACAAGCAGATACATCGAAAGGAGTACCCAACCAGCCGGATCCGAAACAGCCCATGTTTGCGTTTAACATAACTGGCTGGCAGGGAGAACAGATAGTGGAACTGAATAGTAAGGCAGACCATATGCCTGCCAATTTTTCTGCATTACAGCCCGGCTATTATAAAGTAGCGGGTATCATTGATACGGATCCCACTGAGCGGGGCAGTTTTAATCCGGGTAATGTATATGCCCGTAAAGAAGCAATACTCTATGTAAATGAAAAAGGAGAAGGCGCTGCCGAGATCCTGTTTGGCGCTGTTGTTCAACCGAGAAAATTCAGGGAGAACGATTCGTTGAAACAGGTAATCCTTCCAAGTAAACTTTTAGCTGATTTCAGAAAGAAACCAGTGTTTCTACAGTCAGCTGTCCTCTTGCCGTCTTCCTACCATAATGACCCATCCCGCAGGTATCCATTGGTACTGGTGATACCGGGCTGGGGTGGTACCCACTATGACTTGCAGGGCAGTGGCCCGGTGAAACGGTATGGAATGAAAGAGGGCAAAGAAAAGATCTTTGTGTACCTCAACCCCGAGAACCAATCTCCTTTTGGCCTGCATGCGTTTGTTGACTCGCGGGTAAATGGTCCCTGGGGTAAGGCATTGGTAGAAGAACTGATCCCTTACCTGCAACAGCAATACAGGATCAATCCTGATCCGTCTCAACATTTTATAATGGGGCAGAGCACCGGTGGTTACGGTTCTCTCTGGTTACAGACACATTATCCGGATGCATTTGGCGGCTGCTGGTCGGTTTCGCCGGACCCGGTGGATTTCAGTGTTTTCACGGGAGTGGATCTCTATGAAAAAGGAGCCAATTTTTTTGCAGACAAAACAGGCAGCCTCCGCCCGTTTTACCTGATCAACGGAAAGCCTTTATCCTCTCTCAAAGAATTCGCGGACCTGGAAACTTTTACGGGTGATGGCGAACAACTACAGGCATTTGAAGCCGAGTTTGGGGTACCGGATGCTTCGGGCAGGCCGCGGTTATTGTTTGACCGCCGCACGGGAGTTATTGATCCTGCCGTGGTAAAAAGCTGGACGCCTTATGATATGGGTTCCTTTATCCAGCAAAACTGGTCAAAACTGGAAAAAAAGTTATCAGGCAAAATACATGTGTTTGCAGGTGGCGCGGATAATTTTTTCCTGAACAAAGCGGTGGAAGCGTTTGCCGCCAAAGCAAAAACGGCAAAGGCAGCACTGGTGGCAGAGATCATCCCGGGGGCAGACCACTGGAGTATCTGGTCGCCGGAGTTTACCCGGCGGGTACAAAAGGAGATCGACGAGCGGATCAAATGATCTCTTTTTATCTATTTGAAAAGAGGACCCTGCAAAGGTCCTCTTTTTCCTTTTGGCAACTCATCGAAAAATCAGGTTATTTGCATACAAATCAACAGCCCCATGCTCCCTAAGTTCAAACGTATCCTCCTTAAATTATCCGGCGAAGCTTTATTGGGTGACCAGCGCAACGGCGATCCCTTTAACCCTACCATTATTGAGCAATATGCGCACGATATTAAACTGGTAACAGAACTGGGCGTACAGGTAGCGATCGTGATCGGTGGTGGTAATATTTACCGCGGGATGAACGAGGCCGATAGTGGTATTGAACGTGCCCACGGCGATTATATGGGAATGCTGGCAACAGTGATCAATGCCATGGCCATGCAGGCGATGCTCGAAAAAATCGGGGTGTATACACGCTTACAAAGTGCCATTAATATGGAGCAGGTGGCCGAACCTTATATCCGCCGGAAAGCATTGCGTCACCTGGAAAAAGGAAGAGTGGTGATTTTCGGAGCCGGTACCGGTAACCCTTATTTTACTACGGATACTGCCGGATCGCTCCGGGCCATTGAGATGAAGGCGGATGTGATCCTGAAAGGAACCCGCGTAGATGGTGTGTACAATGCCGACCCCGAGAAAGACCCAACGGCGGTTAAATATGATAAGATCAGTTTCAGCGAGTGTATCAGTAAGAACCTGAAAGTGATGGACATGACAGCTTTTACCCTTTGTATGGAGAACAAACTACCCATCATCGTATTTGATATGAACAAACCCGGCAACCTGTTACAGGTGGTAGAAGGAGCCAATGTGGGCACCCTGGTAAGCTGATTCACCCGTTCATATAAAAATTTAGTCAGGTTTTACCCGTGTTGATAATTTCACTACACATGAAAAAAATAGCTGTTCTCTTCTTTCTGACAACCGGTATTACAGGGTTTGCACAGCAGAAAATGTCGCTCACCGATGCCATTAATACGGCTTTACAGAATAGCTATGACATCAAGCTGGCCAAAAACAGTATCGAGATCAGCACCATTAACAATTATATAGGCGTGGCCGGTGGTTTACCGGTGATCAGCGCTACCGGCAATGATAACGAACAGGTAACCAGCATTAACCAGAAATTTGCCGACCCGGCACGTGATACCAAGCGGGATAATGTAAGTTCCAATAACCTTACCGTAGGTCTTACGGGCAGTATGTTACTCTACAATGGCTCCCGTGTAGTGGCGGCCAAAAAACGACTGGAAGAACTGCAACAGCAGAACGAGCAATTGCTGAGTGTGCAGGTACAGAACACGATTGCAGTGGTAGCTACCAAATATTATGATGTGGTTCGCCAGCAGAGTTATCTTAAAACCATTGCGCAATCCATTGATGTATCCAAACAAAGATTGTCTGTTTTACAAACGCGCAAAGAATTGGGCTTGTCTAACAATGCTGATATTTTTCAGGCACAACTTGATCTGAATGCACTGATTCAATCGCAGCAGGCGCAGCAACTGGTGATAGACCAGGCTAAAACAGATCTGTTGAACCTGATCTTTCTGAAGCCTGATACAAAGATCCTGATCAGTGATACGATCATTGTTGACCGCAAGATCAATATAGACAGTGTACGCAGTAATCTCGCCAAAAATCCATTGCTGGCCGCGGCCGATAAACAGATCCGGATCAATGAATTGCTGGAGAAAGAAACAGCGGCCTTGCGTTATCCCACCCTCCGTGCCAATGCCGGTTATAACCTTACCAGCAGCAAGAGTGCCGCAGGTTTTAGTTTGCTGAACCAGAGTTACGGCCCTTTTGTGGGTATCAACCTGGCCATTCCGATTTACAATGGCAGTATCAGTAAAAAACAACAGCAGGTAGCAGCTATCAATACCCGTAATGCAATGATCCAGCGCGATAATATCCTGCTCGATAATGAAAACGGGATGATCCGCACTTACCAGGCGTATACCAACTCTCTTGCCCAGCTGGAAACCTCGCTGCAGAATTACACTTTATCTACCCAGTTACTGGAGCTGATTTTACAGAAATTTCAACTGGGTCAGGCCACTATCATTGATGTAAAACAGGCGCAGCAGAGTTTTGAAAATGAAGGCTACCGGCTTGTAAACCTGAACTATGCAGCTAAAGTAGCTGAAATAGAACTGAAGCGGCTGGCCAGTGCATTGGCTTTATAAACAATTCGATCCTCCTTTCTTTACCGGGTATGATTCTGTTGGTGTTGGTTTATTCCTCATTAACTAAATTGCTGACCTAATACCTGTAACATGACTCCGAGCATTGTATCCAAACTGCCCGATGTAGGCACTACTATTTTTACGGTAATGAGTCAGCTGGCCACTGAGCTGGGTGCGGTAAACCTGGGTCAGGGTTTTCCTGATTTTCCGATGAGTGCCGAACTGACATCGTTAGTGGATGCGGCCATGAAAAACGGCTATAACCAATATACCCACATGAATGGTTTGCCCTTACTGCGGCAGCGGCTGGCAGAAAAAGCCGCAGATCTGTATGGTGCAGCGGTTGATCCGGATACACAGATCACGGTTACACCGGGAGGTACCTATGCCATTTATACTGCCTTAACCACCGTGTTGCGGCCAGGCGATGAAGTGATCGTATTTGAGCCGGCCTATGATAGTTATATCCCCAATATTGAGATCAACGGAGCAATAGCGGTGAGAATCTCTCTTCAGTACCCAGATTATTCCATTCCCTGGGAAGAAGTGCGTTCAAAGATTACAGCACGCACAAGGATGATCATGATCAACACACCCCATAACCCAACGGGCAGTGTATTAAGCGAAACGGATATTGCAGAGCTGCGCAGTGTGGTAAAAGATACAGGTATCATGATCCTGAGTGATGAAGTGTACGAGCACCTGATCTTTGATGGAATAGCCCACCAGAGTATGCTGCGTTATCCCGATCTGCTCGAGCGTAGTTTTGTTTGTTTCTCTTTTGGTAAAACCTATCACTGCACCGGTTGGAAACTGGGCTATTGCATCAGCTCTCCCGCTTTGATGAAAGAGTATAGAAAAGTACACCAGTTCAACTGTTTTTCCTGCGATACACCCAAACAGGTAGCGATTGCGGAATTTATTCAAAACAAAGAAGCCTACCTGGCATTACCGGCCTTTCTGCAACAGAAAAGAGATTTTTTCAGGGAGCTGATGAAGGCAACACCCTTTCAATGCATAGCCTCGCATGGGAGCTATTTTGAGTGTTACAGTTATGGACATTTCAGCCAGGAGCCGGATAAGGAACTGGCCATCCGCTTAACCAGAGAATATGGCATTGCTACTATTCCGATGTCGGCCTTTTACAAACAGGGAGAAGACAATAAAGTGTTGCGTTTCTGTTTTGCCAAAAAAGAAGAAACCCTGCGGAAAGCAGTGGAGAAACTGGTTGGCCTGCGGTAACAACCTGCTGCTCATAACTGTGCCTTGGTGCCTTGGTGTGAGAATGGCATACTAAGGCACAAAGGCACAGTTTTATAGGCTCCACCAGTAATTGAACTTCAGCACCAGCGCACGGTTTTTAACGGAGAACGGACCGGGGAAGTAATTATCTGTATACACGATAAACAGATCCGAAGCGGGTTTGTAGCGCCATTGTAAGCGTGCATTCACATTCACATTTTTCTGCTGTTCGTTGTATTGGACATAAGTAGTGATAAACAATTTATTGGTAAGGGTCAGATCTGCCTTGGGACCAATGAGAAAAAAAGACACATTACCCCAGGGTTGTGGTAATTTCAACTGATTGTAACTGGTGCTTATTGCCAGACTCAGGTATGGCTGGAAACGATACCCGATATCTGATAAGAAAGAGAATTTGGTGCCATCTGCATAATAACCACCGTAACGAACAGAAGCAGAATAGGTAAATAGTTGCTGGGGTTGCGATACCACATCGAACCCATAGGTATTGGCCGAATGGCGCGTGCCTTTTGCCAGTGAATCTTTACCGGTATTGGTAGGATCAAAGGGGTTCAGTAGTTCTATAAAATCGCGCTGGAAAGAACCGGTGAAAGTAATACGGTTACGCAGTGTTATCAGGTAGGACACATTAAACCAGTCGTCTGTTCTGCGCATTTTTTCTGTGAAGTACATGGCTGCACTTAATTGTGGTCCATGACTCAGTATTTTACCTGATCGCGGAAAATAATTGCGGATAAGCACCGGGTTGAATTTGATATAACCCTGCCTGGGCACATAACCCGCTTCTGCTGTATAATTCCTGCCAACGTATTCGTGTTGCCAGGTAATGTTCCAGATACGGCTGTTGTAATTGATACTACCGGTATGTGCCAGGTCATTACCCGTTTTGCCTGGTGTAAATGATTTGATAAACATGCCCTTGCCGGTCCAGATATTGTTGGAGGAAGCAAGGTTGTATTCGAAACCCAGGTTGCGGTTATACAAACTGTACTGCGGTTTGGAAGGATCGCTGCCCGGTTGGTAATTCAAAGAGGTTTTATCGAGATATAAAAAACCGATCGATGATCTTTTGAACAGTTTCCGCTGTAAAGAAACAACGGCAAAATTTTGTGCGGGCAGCCCCCGTTCTTCCACTTTTTCTGTCTGGATATTCATCGCGCCTATGCGCCAGTTTTTGTCGAGTTTACCGCTGAGGCGGGCGCCGAAACTGATCGGCACACCCAAACCGATCCTGCGCGAAAAAAACGGGCGGATATTGGTGTTCCCGAAATTGCCGAAGATGTCATTGTTTTCCAGAAAGAATTGTCTTCTTTCCGGAAAGAATAATTCAAACCGGTCCAGGTTGGTTACCTGCTTGTCTACTTCTACCTGCGAAAAATCGGGATGAAGGGTAAGGTCGAGGTTGAGGGAGGAGGTAACCGAGATCTTGGCGTCCAGTCCGATATCAGATTTGTATTGGGTGGGTGTTTTGTTCACATAGTCTTTCGAAAGGCCACTCAGTACATAAGGGATCACAGAAACATTGGGTCCCTGCACCGGCGGTGGTTCATCCCATACCAATACACCTGTGTAAGCCAGCGAAGCTGTGGGGAATTGCCGGGGCACCGGTGCCCAGCTCGATTTTTCGGTTGTTTTCAGATCGTTCCTGCTGAAATTAATGCCCCATTCCCGGATCCCTTTTTTATACCGGATGGTTTTAAAAGGGATGGCCGCTTCAAAGACCCAGCGATCGGGATGATCGGTAACGGCAGATATCCATTTGTTGTCCCAGTTCAGATCTGCTTTTCCGCCTTCGTATAAAGTTGCATCCCACTGGGCACCTGCGGCATTGGCACCGAATGTGAAACCGTTGGTCTGGTCTTCAAACGGATCGATGAAAAAAATGAAATTATCATTCTTACCGAAATTGAAATCCCTCCTCAAAGATTCCACCATATTGGCGCCCGGAATCTTTTTGTAGCAGATGGCGATGATATAAAGGTTATGATCATCGTAACACATCCGCACATCGGTGGGTACAGCAGCCATGCTGGTGTCCATGGGTAGTACCATGTAAAATTTATCGGCCCTTTCCGCTTTTTCCCAGGCAGGATCGTTGATGGAACCATCTACCTGTACAGCAGTATTTGTTCGATGAATGGGTAGGCGGAAAGCGTCGTTCTTTTTCTGGGCAGCAAGGGTCAGCGACAAGAGCAGACCGATCAGGGAAAAAAGTTTTTTCAATACAGTAGATTTCCTTGGGGCGATAAATGGCTGTAAGGTAAATGCTATTTCTGAATCGCATCTGCTTTCCTGCAGAAAAATCAAAGCCACGAACCCGCAGATAGTTTCTTGTCTGCGAACCCGTGGCTCAATAAAGTTCGTTGGGATTATCTCCAGCCGTCACCGTCAAGTATATTGCCGATACCACCGAGAATGCTGCCTTCTTCTTTACGGCTGGTAGTGGCATAACGCAGTATTCTTCCGGCCAGACGGCTGATGGGCAGGGTCTGGATCCACACGGTTCCTGAACCCCGCAGGGTTGCAAAAAACAAACCTTCGCCACCAAAGATGGTATTCTTGATGCCACCTACAAACTGGATATCATAATCAATGCCATTGGTAAAGCCCACAATACAACCTGTATCGATGCGTAATGTTTCGCCTGGTATCAGACGTTTTTCAATTACATGTCCGCAGGCATGCAGAAAAGCCATTCCATCGCCTTCCAGTTTCTCCATGATAAAACCTTCGCCGCCAAACAGGCCGGTACCCAGTTTACGCTGGAACTCGATACCGATGCTGACACCTTTGGCTGCGCACAGGAAAGCATCTTTCTGGCATACCACCCTGTTTCCATAACGGGCAAGGTCCAATGGAATGATTTTACCGGGATAGGGAGAAGCGAAACTGACACTTCTTTTTCCATTGCCTACATTGGTAAAAGCGGTCATGAACAGGTTTTCGCCTACGAGTACCCGTTTGCCGGCATTCAATAGTTTGCCGAGAAAACTGCTATTCTGCTGCTGACTGCCATCCCCGAATAAGGTTTCCATCTGGATATTGTCATCCATCATCATAAAGGCCCCGGGTTCTGCTATAGCAGTTTCATTCGGGTCCAGCTCAACTTCTACATACTGCATTTCTTCTCCGAAAATGCGATAGTCTATTTCGTGATTTTGTAACATTTTTTTGTTTTGATGAATGTAAGAAAGCTATGCCGGTTGTAAAAATTTTTTCGGGATGAGCGGGGGCGATCCGCGAATCTCCCCCCAAAAAAAAACCACCTCCGAAGGGGAGGTGGTTCAATGATAAAACCAAAATACAACTGAATCTTATTTAGCCGGTGAATCTTTCATTTTACCGAGCCATACTTTTTTACCCTGGATTCTTCTTACCAGGAACATGATGCCAACCGTAATGAAGAAGAATGGTCCGGTGAAACCTAAAAGCGCCACATACTTGGTACCATAGAATTTCTCCATCGGTCTTCTCAGTCTTTCGCTGATCAGGTACATACTTGGTACCATTACCAGTGTTAAGAAGAAAGCGAAGATCAGACCGAAAATGATGGTCCAGCTCAGTGGTCCCCAGAATACCACACTATCACCGCCAATGAAAATA
>SCVK01000414.1 GCA_004297075.1 Chitinophagaceae bacterium | reverse complement strand
TTTGGCGATTGCCAGTTACATATTGAATGGAGAGAACCGGCTGCCATTGCCGGAGCCAGTCAATCGCGCGGCAACAGTGGGATCTTTTTTATGGGTAGATATGAATTACAGGTACTGGATTCTTACAATAATCCTACGTATGTAAACGGACAGGCAGGCAGTATCTACAAACAACATGTGCCGCTGGTGAATGCCAGCCGCAAACCCGGTGAATGGCAGAGTTATGATGTGATTTTTACCGCGCCCCGGTTTTTTTCGGATGGTAAATTACAAACGCCCGCAACCATTACCGTTTTACATAACGGCGTATTGGTGCAGAACCATGTAAGCATCAAGGGCCATACCGAATGGATCGGTCAGCCCAAGTACGAAGCGCATAGTGATAAAGAACCACTGGTATTACAGGACCATGGCATGGATGGCGGCAACCCCATGAGTTACCGGAATATCTGGATCAGAGAATTGTAAACCTTGCAGAATACAGTTAGGCAAACGGCTTCCATCGGAAGCCGTTTTGTTTTGCGCCTGGGTTAGTGTTGAAGCGAAACAATTTTATAAACCAAACTGGTGCGTATCTACCCATTCGGCTTTGGTCATCGTCCACCAGTCGTCTGCAATACCTTTTAGCACATACTCATATGGCAGCCAGCCATATCCATCCTGGCCCCAGCCGGTTCCCCAGGAGTTGCGGATCAGGAAGGCGCCGGTAGTAACCAGCTCCCGGTTCAGCGGATTGCTGATCTTCATCGTATCATCATACCCAACGGCCATGATGGCATGTCCGCCCGTATACTCTTCTTTTTTATCAGGGAAAGGAATTTTTCCGTCTTCGGTATGATCGAGAGAAGTATAACAGGTAAAACCGAAAATGGAGGGTAGCCCTTTGTGCAGGTGATCTTTGATGGTATCGAGCAAATGAGGTTTGCTAACTCCCACAGCATCCAACCGGTAATAGGAAATGGCCTGGAAGTTCTGTGCATAGGAGTACAGAAAAGCCGTTGGCTCGTCGTTTACTTTTGTTTCATCGTAGGGCCAGTATTTTTCGGGCACTACTCCAAACAGAGCCAGCGATGCCATGGCGGTTCGCAGGTAAGCGCCATCATCGCCTGTTTGCTGTAAGAGGTTACGGGTGGCTTTGTACTGAAACAAACGGGAACCATCGATATGTTTGCCAAAAGCCCGCCGCTCAAAATACTCATACAAACCAATAGATGCATGGGCCGTGCAGGAACCGATCTGCCCCTGATCTTCGATAGGCGAACACCAGGCACGCAGATCTACTTTTTTGGGAAGTGAGATGCTGGCCTTCTGTTTCCCTGTGGCGGATGTGTTGGCAGCACTCAATTGCTCCAGTAATTTTTTTACGGGTCGTTTTACACCTCTTTCTACCTGTTTGGTGGTTAATTCGGAACTGAACGGGGTCTGGTCGCGGAAATCGGGGTAGTCTTTTAACCACCCTTTTCCTTTAGTAAGGTTTTTCATTGTATATCGGATGTTTACGGGCGGCAGTGAGATTGACTGCTTCCCTGGATCAATGGATATGTAAAAAAAATAAACCCATCCCGCTTCCGCAATGGGGAAAACACCCTTTTTTTAGCGTATTAATGCTTATTCATTTGCATCATTTGCTTGTTATCTTGCAGTTTCATGAAACAGGGCAACGCGAGATCTCCATTAATAGCTACACCCGCCGATGTGCTGGAGTCTGTATTCGGTTATACCGAGTTCAGGCATAACCAGGCGGCCATTATTGAACACCTGCTATCGGGCAAAGATGCCATTGTACTGATGCCCACCGGCGGAGGTAAAAGCCTTTGTTACCAGGTACCCGCTCTTTGTTTACCCGGTGTAACCATTGTGGTTAGTCCACTGATTGCCTTGATGAAGGACCAGGTAGATGCACTGGTATTGAGTGGCGTAAAAGCCGCATTCCTGAACAGTACCCAAAGCAGTGGCGAGCAGGGAGCGATCCTGCAGCAATTGCGCCGCAACGAATTAAAACTGCTCTATGTGGCGCCGGAGCGTTTGGTGGGTGGCGAAGTACAGTTCCTGTCTTTTCTCAAAGAGATCAAGGTTTCTTTGTTTGCGATCGATGAAGCGCATTGTATCAGTCAGTGGGGACATGATTTCAGACCCGAGTACCGCGTACTGAGCCAGCTGAAGCAGCAATTTCCTTCTATCCCCATCATTGCCCTGACAGCAACAGCGGATACGTTGACGAGGAAAGATATCATTGAGCAGTTACGGGTAACCGATTACCAGGTATTTGAGAATAGTTTTAACCGACCCAATATTTACTATTATATCAAACCCAAAAAAGGCTATTACGATGTATTGGTAGATTATCTCGAAGAACACAAAGAAGACAGCGGCATCATTTACTGTTTAAGCCGGGCGGCCACCGAAAGCCTGGCCACCGATCTGCAGGCGGATGGATATAGTGCGGCGGCCTATCATGCCGGTCTCGACAAAAGCATCCGCGATGAACGCCAGGATCTGTTTCTGAAAGATGATATTAAGATTATGGTGGCCACAGTTGCTTTTGGAATGGGCATCAACAAAAGCAATGTGCGTTTTGTGGTACATGCCGATCTGCCCAAAAATATAGAAGGTTATTACCAGGAAACAGGCCGTGCCGGTCGCGATGGCTTACATAGCGAAGCCATTCTGTTTTATGGCGCAGGTGATGTGATGAAACTGAAGGGGTTTGCGCAGGTAGAGAACAATCCCGAACAAACACAGATCCTGCTGAAGAAACTGGACCAGATGGTACAACTCTGCGAAACACGTGGCTGCCGCAGAAAATACCTGCTGACTTATTTTGGAGAACAGGCTCCTGACTATTGTGGTAGTTGCGATAATTGTTTGAGTAAACCTGAACTACAGGACAGTACCATTATTGCGCAGAAAATTCTCAGTACCGTTTACCGCCTGAACCAGGGTTTTGGTATGCGTTATGTGGTGGATATTATGAAAGGCAGTAACAGCGAGAAGATCCGTGAGGAGCATAAAAAACTATCGGTGTATGGTGTGGGAAAAGACAAACCAAAGGAAGAGTGGCTGCACTATGTAAAAGAACTATTGCATTATGGTTACCTGCAGCAAAGCGAGGGAGAGTATCCTGTGCTGAAACTGGCGGAGAAAAGCAATGCGGTATTATTCAAAGCAGAAAAAGTTTACTTATCTGCACCGGTGCAGGTAGTGATTGCCAAAGAACCGGAGATCTATCAGCAGCATGCCTACGAAAAAGAACTGTTCGAAGAGCTGAAGCAGCTGCGTAATCGCATTGCACACGAAGAGAATGTACCGGCTTACCTGATCTTCAGCGACAGTACCCTGCTTGATCTGGCCACTTATCTCCCATTGGTAAAAACAGATCTTCCGAAGATCACTGGTTTTGGTGCGTATAAAACCGAACGGTATGGTATGCCTTTTCTGGAGAAAGTGCAGGATTACTGCATCGAACGCAAAATACCCACCCGCATCGACCTGAAAAAAACACCGCGAGCCAGAAAAATCAGTGCTCCGCGCGAAAGGGCTTCGGATACCAAACGGATCAGCTATGATATGTTCCGTTCCGGTAAGTCGGTCAAAGAGATCGCGGAAGAGCGGCAGCTGTCGCTTACCACTGTTGAAACACATCTCAGTCATTATATCACCATTGGCGATCTGGACGTGGAGGAATTGGTAGCGGCGGATAAAAGAGAATTGATTGAAGCGGCAGCCAATCAATTTGGGCGCCTGGGTCTAAAGCAGATCAAAGACCATTTGCCCGAAGAGATCAGCTATGGCGAGATCCGCATGACCATTGCCGCCCTTAACGGTCGGGACGCTTAAGCGGCCTGACCGTTAAGGGCGGGGGCGCAAATTGATTCGGTGGTAACACACCCTACAGGTAACAACCCCGATGTAAGCAGAATGTATATCATCTATTCCAAACCACTATTCAGGCAGTTGAAGCTGCCCGAATGGCAAAGGCTGCCATATGCATTATATTCCAGGAGAAGTGTATCATATCTATAATCGGGGTAATAACCAGCAAAGGATATTTTTCAGCGATAAAAACTATGCGTTTTTCTTGCAGAAAATCCACAAACAGCTTTCTCCTGCCTGCGAAATGTTGTGTTGGTGCCTGATGCCTAATCATTTTCATTTACTGGTGATGGCTACAGCGAATGGCTGTGCAGAAAGACCTTCTTTTGGCGGTAAACCTATGCAGGAATTTTCTTATCAACTGGGGATGTTGCTTAGCAGTTACTCGCAGGCTATTAATAAACAAAATGGTACAACTGGTTCGTTATTTCAGCAAAAGACGAAGGCTAAGTGTGTTAGTGGTCAGGCCGCTTTGAGCGTCCCGACCCCCTGGAGCTATCTTATTACCTGCATGCATTACATTCATCAAAATCCGGTAAAAGCAAATCTTGTTAAAAAACTGGAAGATTGGCCTTATTCTTCTTTCAGGCAATTAACAGGGGCTGATCATTTTTTGATTTGTAATGAGAAATTGTTATGGGCCCTTTCGGGGTATGGGTCATTCTCATTTTATGCGGATAGTTATGGGGTGTTGGATGAGGAGATGTTAAAAAAGATTTGGTAAGAGGCTGAACGAACCGGGTTAACAGTGGTTGGTTTGTGGTGAGATGGGCGGTAAGTTTTCATTATGAACTCGGGCTATTAGTGGTCAGGCCGCTTTGAGCGTCCCGACCACTAATAGCCCAGCTGAGCGCCCTTAATTCGGCCCAACTGACTGCAGAACCCTGTTGCATAAAACCACAGTGACCACCCTGCGCTGGTGTTTCCAGGAACAGGTAGGGATGGGGAGCAATGATCTCTTCGCACATACATTCGGGTGTTAAAAACGAATCGTTTTTGGCCTGCACAATCAAAGAAGGAATCCGGATGTTTGTGAGTAAAGGTTTTACACTGGCCTTAGTGTAAAAATCAAAAGCATCTGCAAAACCGTGTAAGGGAGCCGTATAGCGGTTGTCGAAGTCTGCAAAGTGTTTGATCTTTTCATACCCCGCATAACTGATCTGCTCCGGGAATATTTCTTCTTTGGCCTTGATTTTCTCACCGAGCTTACGCAGGAAACGTGAACTGTAAATAGTATTGGTTGATTGTGAGAGGATCTTCACACTACTCACCAGATCGCAGGGAACGGAAAAGCCAATTACTTTCTTTACCTGTTCCGGCACTTCCTCCGGAAACTCGGCTACTGCCCGTAAGCTTAAACTGCCACCCATGCTGAAGCCCACCAGTATAATTTCTTCATAACCATATTGCCGGATCGAATAAGCAATGACCAGCCGCAGATCACCTGCATCTCCATGGTGGTAAAACCGGGGCAGGCGGTTCATCTCGCCACTACAGCTGCGGCAGTTCCAGCCCAGCGCGTCGAAACCATTCTGTGCAAATAATTTAGCCATACCCAGCACATAATGCCTCCCGGAATCACCCTCCAGTCCGTGGGTAATGATCACCAGTTTTTTACTCCCGGTCCTGTGCCAATCCAGATCCACAAAATCCCCGTCCGGCAGTTCCAGTCTTTCTCTTTCCTGGTAACGGAAATCCACTTTACGGAACAGGCTCGGAACAATCGTCTGCAGATGACCATTGTATTGCCAGAACGGCGCTTTGAATTGTGGTTGCGGAAGGATGGGCATGGGGCGAAGGTAAATCAATGATAGAATGAGTGAATGATAGGATGATAGAATGTTTTGAGCGGTATTCACTGAAAGAATAGGGTATATTAGATACCTGTATTCCCCCATTGTTTTTCCCCATCCTATCATTCTATCATGCTATCATTCACTCATTAAGAATATCGTACCTTCAAATCATGCCAGAAAATAAATACCTGAAATACTTCAAAGTATCTTCTTTATTCAATACCCGGCGTACCAGGGATATTTTCCAGGTGAACCCGACGGTGGTGCCCAAGCGGGAGGAAGCGCAGGAGATCAGCGTTAGTGTGTTCGATTATTCACCGGCGCATCTGCATGAGCAATCTTTTACCAGTATTACGGATTGTTTTCCGTTTAAAGACAATCATCACACCACCTGGATCAATATTGACGGGATCCGTAAAGCGGATGTAGAAAAAGTTTGCAACTATTTTAATATACATGTACTGATACAGGAAGATATCCTGAGCGTTAGCCAACGTCCCAAGATGGACGACCTGGATCCCGTACTTTCCTGTCTGTTGAATATGCTGTACTTTAACGACCGTACCGGTGCGGTAGAAACGGAGCAGATCAGTATCATACTCGGTAGAGATTTTGTGCTTTCTTTTCAGGAAGATGCCCGCAGGGATGTGTTTGATCCCATTCGGGAGAAGTTGCGGGTCAATAATAGTAAACTCCGCATCAGCGGTGCCGATTATCTCTGTTATGCATTGCTCGATATGATCGTAGACAATTATTATGTGGTGATGGAGAAACTGAGCGAACATATTGAACTGCTCGAAGAAAAGATCATCCGCAGCAGCAATACCCGCGCACTGGCCGAGATCAATAACCTGCGTAAGGAGTTGATCGTGTTAAAACGAAATGTGAGTCCGGTGAGGGAACTCATTAATGGGTTTATCCGCAGCGACAGCGAACTGCTCGAAGAGCGCACCATCAAATATTTCAAAGATATTTACGACCATATTCTACAGGCCAATGATCTCGCAGAGAACTACCGTGATATGATGATGAACCTGCAGGATCTCTACCTCAGTAATGTAAACCTGAAGATGAATGAGGTCATGAAAGTAATGGCCGTAGTAACCTGTTTACTGGCCCCCGCCACGGTCATCGGTGGTATTTTCGGTATGAACTTCGACCGAATACCTTACCTGCACCATCAATATGGATTTTTTATTGCGGTGGGGTTGATGCTGGTGGTACCGGTGTGGATGGTGTTTGTGTTCCGCAGGAGAGGATGGTTTTAGGGGAACGATTAGCGGATTCGTGAATGACGGATTTGCGGATTCTTTCTCTGCGAAACTTCTGCCTCTCTGCGTCTCTGCGGTGAAAGTGAGATCTATTCACCGCAGAGAACGAGAGAACAGGGAGTTTACGCAGAGATCGGCCCTTAATCCGCCATCCGCTAATCCGTTATTCGCAAATCCTATATCTTGATCAGTTTCCATTTACCGCGCTTAAACAGGATCACACTGGTAATGGTAATACAGGTTTCTGTTACTACGATGGCAATGAATACACCGGTGGGTCCCATATTCCATACAATGGCCAGCAGGTAAGCAAAGGGGATCTGGAAAACCCAGAACCAGAACAGGTTGATCCAGGTAGGTGTTTTACTATCTCCCGCACCGTTAAATGCGTTGATCATGACCATACCTACGCCATAAAAAATATAACCCAGACTTACAATACGTAATGCCAGTACAGCTGTTTTTACCACAGCAGGATCGTTGTTGATCAGCGATACAAAGAATTCGGCACAGGTAAAAAACAGCACTGATACGATAGCCATGAAAATGGCATTGTACTGCGCGGTCTTCCACACAGACTTCTCCGCCCTATCGGGTTGCTGGGCACCCAGGTTCTGGCCCACCAGTGTGGCGGCTGCATTACTGAGTCCCCAGGCGGGCATCAGGAAAAAGATCAGCAAACGGATAGCGATGGTATAACCTGCAATGGCATCGCCCCCAAAACCGGCAATGATCCTGGCCATGGCGATCCAGCTGGCAGAACCGATCAGGAACTGCAGGGTACCGGTAGAAGCAATTTTAAAAATGCCTTTCAATACGGATACATCGGGTATAAAATGCCTGAGATGGATCTTAATGATTCCCTTTCCTTTAAAAAGATGATATACCTGGTAACATACACCAATGCCTCTGCCTGTGGTAGTAGCCATGGCCGCTCCCGGTAAGCCAAAATAGTGAATGAGAATAGGGCATAGAATGATATTACAGATATTGGCCAGCCACAAACTGCGCATGGCAATGGTGGCATCACCCGCACCGCGGAAAATTCCGTTGATGAGGAATAACAGCATGATCACAATATTACCGCTGAGCATGATGCGGGCATAGGTAGTGCCCATTTCAATAATAGCTGCATTGGCCCCCATCAGCGAGAGAATGGTTCCTGCATAAAAGAAACCAACAATACTGATGATCACAGAAACGAGTAAAGCAAGCAGGGCCGCCTGTGCACCGGCCTTGGCGGCATCATCATAATTTTTTTCGCCTACACGGCGAGCTACCATGGCGGTGGCACCCATACTTAAACCAATGGCTACCGAGTAGAGGATGGTTAAAAAAGATTCTGTTAAACCTACTGCCGCTGCAGCATTGGGCCCCAGTTTGCCTACGAAAAAAATGTCTACCACGGCAAATACAGATTCCATGCACATTTCCAGTATCATGGGAATGGCCAGCATAAAAATGGCTTTCCGGATACTGCCTGTGGTAAAATCCTGGTGCTCGCTTTTAAGAGATGTTTTGAGATTGGACCATAGAGATGGCTTTCTCTCATGAGTTGTATGAACAGTCATTACGTAAATGAATTAGAATGTAAAATGAATATTTACCAATTACAATGGATAACCATTGTGTATGCGATAATAAGAGGTGAGCCTAAACGTTCAATGATGTCTGCCTAAGCTCTGCTTAGTTGTTCATGGGCGTAAAATTGGTAAAAAGATGCTGCCGTTTTTTAAGGTGGTTCCGGCGTTGCGGGAACGAAAATAGTAAAATGATCCGTAAAACAAAATAATCAGATCAGATAAACGGCCATATACCGGTATGAACGTGTCAGTCTTTTCGTTTTGTTTTCTCCAGGATGATCGATGAAAGATCGCCGGGATTAAAAGGCTTGGTGATACAGCCATTCATACCCGATTGAAATGCTTTTGATTGAATATCAAGGTTTATGGCAGAGGCGGTGAGGGCAATGATGGGTACTTCCTGATTGAACTTTCTTACTTCCTGCGTTGCGGTATATCCATCCATTACAGGCATTTGAATATCCATTAAAACCAGGTCGTAAGTATTGTTACGGATTTTTTCAACAGCAATTGCGCCATTGGCGGCCAGATCAACCGTGGCATGCCAGTGCTGCAGCATTTTTTCGGCTACCATCACATTAAAAGCCACATCTTCTACCAGCAGAATATGTAACCCCTTCAAATCCTGTTTCTGTAATTTTTCTTCCGGTTTACTTTCTTCGCTGATCTCTTCCGTATGTTTTTTGAAACGCAGTGTAAAGTAAAAGCGGGAACCCTTACCCGCTTCACTTTCGAGCTGTATATGGCTGTTCTGCAGCTCCAGCAAGCGTTTAATGATGGTGAGCCCCAGGCCCGAACCGCCAAAATCGCGGGTGATATTGTTATTGGCCTGCGTAAACCTTTCAAAGATCAGTCCCTGCTTTTCAGAAGGGATGCCGATACCGGTATCTTCTATCGAAAAATCAATCAGCACATCCTGTTCGGTGGCGGAATGAAGTCCTACGCGGATGGTAACCGTTCCGTTCTGTGTAAATTTTACGGCATTGGATACCAGATTATTCAGGATCTGTCCCAGCCGCACATCATCGCCCGTCACATATTTCGGCAGGTCGTCATCGTAGAGGATCTTAATGGTATTCCCTTTTTCTTCGGCCCTTACACGGTTGGCCATCTTGATATTCTTGAGAAAATGCAGCAGGTTAATGGTCCGTTCCACAAAATTGATCTTGCCCTCTTCCATTTTGCTGAAGTCGAGCACATCGTTCACCAGGCTTAACAGGTTTTCTGATGAGATCTCCATTACCCGCAACAGTTCTTTCTGTTCGGGAGAAAGGGGATGGTACTGCAGCAGCATGATAGTGCCGATGATGGCATTGAGCGGGGTGCGGATCTCGTGGCTCATTACCGACAGGAATTCGCTTTTGGCCTGCGCCGCTTTTTCGGCCAGGTTGCGCGAGTTAATGAGTTCCTGTTCCAGTATTTTGGTCTGGGCAATCTGTTTGCCAAGAAAAGTGATGATATTGATGATATCGCCTTCCTGCTCGCCAAACTCGATGCTGCCATCGGGGTCGAGGGAGCGGATGGCTTCTTTCAGTTTGAGGATGGATTGCTCCCTGATTTCATTCTCGCGCTGCAGGTCGCGGGTAACCAGCTGGTATTCGCGCTCGCTGATATCAAATGCGTGTTCAGTGATCTTTTTGTCTTTTTCGAATGACTCATAACATTTGCTTACCGTTTCCAGAAAAACAGCCAGTTCCGGGTTGTTCTGCAAACCGGCCGGCAGAAAGCGTTCTATCTGTTTTTCCAGAATGGTATGGTAGGGCATGCTATACGGGATAAGGTATTATAACAGTCAGATCTCTGTAAATGTTGTGATGGTCATGGTTTGGTTATGCAGTTCGCAATTGTTCAGTTTGCCGAGTGGTGATATTTCTCCGTAAGAGTAAAATCCACTGATTACTGTATCCGGCCCCAGCACTTTGCGGGCAGCTTTTACTTCTTCGTAAGTTCTTTCCTGCAAAATCAGTTTACGGCCCACACAACTGATCAGGATCGACAGTCCGGGCGATTTTTGGGCAGTAGTCGGAAAGGCATTGGTGGCAGCTACCGAAGATCCATTGATGATTTTATCAAAATTGGCTTTCATTAAGCGCACTTTACTGCCTTCGGGCAGGTTACCTGCGAAGATCATGCTCTTATCAACCTCATTAATGCCGAGGATGGTTCGTACGAGGCTTTGTCCATCATGGCCCACCCGCATCGAAAGCGGAAAAAACAGTGCCGAGCCCGGCAGTTCATCTACATAGGGACCGAGGTATTCTTTGTACAGATCCAGGGCGCTGCGGCCATCGATCTCGTATAAAATATTTTTTTCAGAACGGGTTATGATGCGTTCACGGCCAAACTCATCCCAGCCACCAAAAGAGCTATGACCCACCTGCAGGCGCGTTCCGTAGAAGCCGATGACTACCACATTTCCTTCTGCGGCCGGGGCATCCAGGCCCACCTGTGTTTTCTGGAAACGATCCGCGTCGCCGGCCATACCACCGGTAATGGAAATGCCTTTGGGGTTATTCTCGTTAAAACCATTTACGAGTTCGCTGCCATTGGAGAAACTGCCTTCCGAGATCACAAATACAGTTACGAGATCAGCTGCATCCAGCTCTTTCATCAGGTTTTTGCCTGTTTCAAAACTGCTGGTGTGCTGGTTTACGTTCATCTGTGCACAACGGATACGGGTATGGGCAAACTGAATAGCGGTAAGGGCGATGGTTTCATTAAATACAGCATCTGCTATAATTTCTCCGGAAGTAGAGCAGGAAACAATATGGGCATGTGGAAATTCGGCGCGTTTGGCGGCAAAAATGGCCGGATCTGTTACCAGCGATCCTGCGCCAAACAGGAGTACCAACTGGCAGGCAGCATTGTTAAAATCATTGTTGGGTTGAAGCGTATGCCACTGCCCCCCTGTAAAATGCTGCTGTACTGATTGCATAGGCCGAATCGAAGATTAGATGAACAAGATAACCGAATCTGTCTATTTCTGAAGAGGCCGGGCCAGAATTTCGCGTAATAACGGGCAAAAAACCCCCGATGCAATCGTTTGCGATACAACAAATAGGGGGATTGGGTTGTCTATTTATGTAAAACGGGGATCTCATGACAGAAGCAACAAGGAAACCGGCTTCTGATTTTTGACGTAATTTACCTGTAAACCTTGGGCTTTCCCTACACGTACAATATTCTGCATAATGCACTGTAACCAACCGCTAACCGTAGATCTTTTTTTGCATCCTCGTTTAGAAGGGTGCGAAAAAGTGCTGCGGGCAGGCGAAAGGAAAACTTTTCTTCCTTTGCATTGGCAGCTATTGGGACAACGATTTTTATTAATTCTGTTATTGATATTATTTTATTCTATTGCTTACGGGCAAGACCGAGGGCGAATCACAGGTGCTAAATGTATAGCTTCTGGAGGATCGCCGGTACTTACGTCATTACGTGATGCAGATATAGCTGGAGGAGGTGCAATCAGTTGGGAAAAAGCAAATAATAAAGACTTTACCGGTACCATAGGAGTAGATGTGGTTACGATTGCAGGGGCCTCTTCGCAATCTTTTACAGATGGACCGATTATAACCTCTACTTTTTATAGAAGGATATTGACACCTGGAGGCGGTGGTCCTCCTTTGTATAGTGACACAATTAAAATTACTGTAACTGGAGCGATAAGTGATCCAACATTCTCACCTCAGATAGGTACAACCACTGAAATATGTCAGCAAACAACATCTTTCAATGTAACCTATACAACCACAAATACGCCGGATAAGTATTCTATTATCTGGAGTCCTGCGGCTATTTCAGAAGGGTTTCAGGATGTGTATAATGCTACACTTCCTCCTGCCGCATCTCCCACAACCAATAATTTTTCAGTTGATGTTCCTTCCACTGTAAGTGCAGGAACATTTTCTGGTACACTGATTGCCATAAATACAAATACCGGCTGTACCGTCAGTAATGGATCACAGATAACAGTAAATGCATTACCAGTCATTTCCGTTCAACCCGCTACCACTGTTCAGAATATATGTTTGAGTGGGACCGCTACAGATTTATCTATTACGGCAGCCACTCCTGGTGGTGTTATAACAACAACTTCCGTACAATGGTATAGTAATGTTGCCAATAGTAATAGCGGTGGCACAGTGGTAGCAACACATCTGGCTCCCGCTGCTACAGATACCTATACCCCACAAACAAGTGTAGCCAATGCTTTATACTACTATGCTGTTGTAACCAATAGCAAAAGTTGTGTAAGGACCAGTGATGTATCGGGTCTCATTACAATCAATGCAATACCATCGGCTCCTGCTGTCAGTAATAATGGACCGATATGCGTGGGTGCTACTTTGAGTTTAACAACTGCCACTTTAGGTGGGGCAAGTTATTCGTGGACAGGTCCTGGTGGGTTTAACTCAACTGCACAGAATCCATTAGTTCCAACAACTTCAATAGCAGAAAGTGGTACTTATTCGCTAACAGTAACTGTAAATGGTTGTACAAGTGCAGCAAGCAGTACCGCAGTTACTGTAAAATCAACTCCTTCTACACCAACTGCAACAAATAGCGGAGCGGTTTGTGCGGGTACACCATTACAGCTAACTACAGCATCGGTCAGTGGTGCAGCGTATACATGGACAGGTCCGAACGGATTTGTTTCATCTGCGCAAAGTCCATCAGTCCCAACAACTTCAACGGCAGAGAGTGGTACATATTCGCTTACAATCACGGTTAATGGTTGTACAAGTGCAGTAAGCAGCACCACGGCAACTGTGAATGCTTTACCTGTAATTGGAGGAACATTAAGCACTTGTGTTGGTTCAATAAGCATATTAACAGGTTCGGGGACAGCAGATGCAACTACACCCTGGTCATCATCAAACATAGCTGTAGCTTCAGTAAGTAATTTAGGTGTTATGACTGGCGTTTCTGCAGGTTCGGCCACTATCACTTATCGGAATAATAACGGTTGTCAACAAACCGCTGTAATTTCTGTGAATGCAAAACCCTTAATATCCGGTATATCCAATCTCTGTGCCGGCAGTACCACAAGCTTAACAGGATCAGGAACGCCAGATGCTATCACACCATGGACCTCCTCAAACAGTGCCATTGCAACCGTAGGTGCTACCGGACTTGTTACAGGATTGGTTGCCGGACCGGCTACAATTACCTACACGGATGATAAGGGTTGTCAGCAAACAGTGTCAGTGGTAGTGAATGGTTTGCCCACAGCTACAATCACTGCCAGTGGACCCACTGTTTTTTGCGCCGGTGGTTCTGTAAATCTTACAGCGACTGGCGGCCTTTCCTATAACTGGAATACCGGTGCTGGCACATCGATTATTTCCGTGGCCAATAGTGGAACTTTCACGGTTACCGCAACGGATGGAAATGGTTGCAAGGGAACTTCGGCTGCTACCGTTGTTACGGTAAATGCATTGCCCACGGTTACCATTACCGCCAGCGGAGCCACCAGTTTCTGTACCGGCGGATCAGTTGGTTTAACCGCGAGTGCCGGTGCCGCTTATGTATGGAGCACGGGTGCTACTACACAGTCTATTACAGTAAACAGTACTTCGTCTCCCACGGTAAGCGTAACAGATATCAATGGTTGTACTAACCTGTCTGCAGCTATCAATGTTACGGTAAATGCATTGCCCACAGCTACTGTTAGTACCAGCGGGTCAACCAGTTTCTGTGTGGGTGGGTCGGTTAGTTTAACTGCCAGTGCTGGTGCCGGTTATCTGTGGAGTACGGGCGCCACCACACAAACCATCAGCGTAACCGGTTCGGGAACGCCATCGGTAAGGGTAACGGGCGCCAATGGTTGTAATGCCACTTCTGCACCTGTAACGGTTACGGTAAATCCATTGCCGGTAGCTACCATCAATAATGGCAATGCAGTTTCTTTCTGTGCAGGCGGCACAACGGATCTGACCGCGAGTGCCGGCAGCAGTTATCTATGGAGTACGGGTGCTACTACAAGAACCATCAGTGTGGGTACTGCGGGAGCAAGATCTGTAACTGTTACAGATGCCAATGGCTGCAGTGCTGTATCGGCTGTTACCAATGTAACTGTAAATCCATTGCCGCTGGCAACCATCAGTACTGTTGGGGCCACTACTTTTTGCGCAGGTGGGTCGGTTAGTTTAACTGCGAGTGCCGCTGCCACCTATCTGTGGAGTACAGGTGCCACCAGCCGAACCATCAGCATGAATACATCGGGTAATCCAACGGTAACGGTTACAGATATCAATGGGTGCAGTGCCACATCCGCACCTGTGGCAATAACCGTAAATCCCTTACCCAACCTCGTCATTACCCATCCTGCTGCCGTTTGTGCACCCGGCACGGTTAATCTTACCGCAGCGGCTGTAACAGCAGGCAGTACGGCCGGTTCGGTATTCACGTACTTTACCGATGCGGCCACCAATATTCCTTTTACCTCACCCACTACCACGGGTGTGGCCGGTACCTATTATATTAAAGGAACCCTGCCCACCGGCTGCAGCAGTTCCGGGGCAGTAACGGTGGTCATTAATAATCCTCCTTCATTAACCACACAGAACCCTACGGCTGTTTGTGCGCCACAAACAGTTAATCTTAGCTCGCCCGCTATTACACAGGGTAGCGATAATGGATTGATATATGCTTATTTTACTGATGCGGCACTTAGTGCCCCCCTGTTAAATCCCACTGCAGTGGGTAGTTCGGGTGTGTATTATATCAAAGCCAATGCACCCGGGTCGGCCTGCTCTGCTGTTTTGCCGGTAACGGTAACGGTGCATCCCATACCCACCGGAAACCTGCAAACACCAGCGGTGAATTATGTATGCAGCGGTTCATCGCTGCAACTGAATGCCACGGATGCTTTTGCTTACCAGTGGCTGTTAAACCAAACTCCCATTACCGGTGCCACCAATGCGGTTTACGAGGCAAGCAGTGCTGGCGTATACTCGGTTCGTTTTATTTCGCAGCAGGGATGTGTGCGCGAAGCCACCAATACCCTGCGGATAGATCAACTGGTAAAACCGGTTCTTCGTTTACAATTGAACAGTCGCTGTGTAGCGGCACCGGTCAGCTTCAGTAATCTTTCAACCTATGCCGGTTCGGGCGGTATCAACTGGTTATGGGATTTTGGTGATGGGGCATTGGCCAATACTTTCTCACCCACACATACCTACGCAACTGCCGGGAATTATACCGTTTCGCTTACGGCCAATAATCTATCCTGCCCATCTTTCACAGAAACGATCACTGCGGCCATCTATATAGATTCTGCCAGGGTGCCGGTAAGATACCCCACTGTAAAAGCGGTGGCAGGAAAAGCTTTTCCATTGACTGCCCGGTCGCTGGGGGCATTGTACCGCTGGCAGCCGGCAACGGGATTAAACAGTACCAGCGTACAATCGCCCATGGCCACACTGAACAACGATATTGAATACACGGTTACCATTACCAACAGTGCCAGTTGTACCACCACCGATACGGTAGCAGTGAAACTGGTATTTGATGGAAATATTTTTGTCGGGAATGGATTTACACCCAATGGCGACGGGGTTAATGACAGGTGTTACCCGATTCTATCGGGTGTTCGTTCATTGGTATATTTCAAGATCTATAACCGCTGGGGTAACCTGGTGTTTCAAACCAATGATGCATCGCCACAGAATGGGTGGGACGGAAAATACAATGGGCGCTTACAACCCGTGGGTACCTATACCTGGATCGCTGAAGCGGTAGATGGTAATGGGAATGTCATTAAACGAAATGGAAATGTGTTGCTCATCAATTAAGTAAAATGAAAAAAAGATCCTGTAATTATTGGTTACTGTTGTTGTTAGTGGGCGTCGCTTTGGTGCGGCCCTCACTGGCACAGGATCCGCATTTCTCGCAATACTTCAGCTCGCCACTCAGTTTTAATCCTGCTTTTACCGGGTATTTTGACGGGCAGCACCGGCTGGCACTCAATTACAGGAACCAATGGTCCGGCGTAGGAGATCCCTATATTACAGGAACCGTTTCTTTTGATACCAGAATTATGCAGAACCGGATTGGCTCGAATGATCGCTGGGGATTGGGTGTACATGCTTTGTATGATAAAACGGCGGGTGGTATTTACCAGAGTAATTATCTCTCTCTGTCAACAGGTTTTCATAAAGGGCTGGATGCAGCAGGCGATCAAAGCATTGGGATCGGTATACAGGCAACACTGGCGAGAAGCAATATTGATTTTGGCAAACTCTATTTCAACAACCAGTTCAACGGCGATAATTTTGACCTGAGTATTCCCAGTGGAGAAACGATGAATAACCGTTCTGTGTCGTATGCAGATCTGAATGCCGGCATATTGTATAATTACAAAGACGAATCAGGCAACCGTTTTACATTTGGCGCGGCCATGTACCATGTGCTGAAACCCAAGCTCAATTATTTCAGCACTACCACCAATACACTGGCTTCAAGATATACGGTACATGCCGGTGCCACATTTCCGGTAAACGATCAGGATCAGCTTTTCTTCAGTGCCCATATGATGCAACAGGGCGGCGCCAGTGCCTACACAGCAGGTACTGCATACGGAGTTGCATTGGGTGCTACGGAAACTGAATTTTACCTGGGTGCCTGGTTGCGGGCAAAAGATGCCCTGTACCCTTATGTGGGATTACGTACGCCTGCTTACCAGTTAGGACTGAGTTACGATATCACCAGCTCCGATATACAACGCCAGCAAAAAATGGCCGGCAGCCTGGAATTGAGTTTTCAGTACTTCTTTACGGAAGGGATCAGGAAAAAGGGGATACCTTGTTTTTTTTAGTTAGGGGTCGGGAGTTAGGAGTCTGGAGTCATGGTTGTCCGATGGAGACAGCGGACTTTCTCTGTGTAACTCCCGGTCTCTGCGTTTCTGTGTTGAAAAACTTACAAATGCTCAATTACCCCAATAATAATGGCCTGATTTTTCAACAGGGAGACACAGCGTAACAGAGATTCACAGAGGGCTTCGTCCTTATGAACTGCTAAGCTCCTGCACCATCAACAAGCTGTGAAACCAAGTCTGATAATCATTAGGTAAAACAAATAGATTTTACGCAACAACAGTGAATGGTCTGGCGTAACGTATTGTTCCACTCCAGACTTTACAAGCTGATCACACTGTTGCTGCCGCCATATATATTCGGCTGCTCGCTATCTGCAGTAGGGTCGTTTACCCAATCTGCGGCGTTAATGCGGTATTTGAATTCGTGTTGTGAATTTTTAGGGAGAGAAACATCTGTGCTGAAACTGCCATCTTTTTTCCTGCTCATCACAATGGCATTTTCCCAATCGCTGTTCAGTCCGAGAATTTCTACTGTTTCAGCGTTTTCAACGGTAAAAGAGAATTTTACTTTACAATAATCTTTGGTCTTGAAGTATGTTTTCTGTATCATTTTCGGGTTTTGTGTCTACCCCTTAATACCTGTTTTGGTAAAAAGTAACCCTCAAAGCCCATAAATTCTGTGTAAAATCCCTTATATATACCATTACGTCCTTACGTAAACCTGCTGCACGTACATTATTCAAAAACAGGTATCAGCAAGGATTACTGAAAAGCGTCGACTTTTAGCCAGCAAGAAAATGATAAAATACGAAAACGATTTAGGGTAGATAGTAAAACGTTACACAAACCCCGCTGGCTTATCCTATATTTTTTATGCAGTATCGGGTATAAAAAAGCCGCTTCGTACAGAAGCGGCTTTTCATTATTGACCATTGCTTTGTTGTTTTATTTTTCCCACCATACTTTGGTTGTATTCAGATCGCCCCCCATGGATTGAACAGCCATCTGGTAATTAGCGGGGTTATTGGTTCGTACGGCGATAGGATATTTGAAACGGGTTGGCATCTGTTTACCGGCCATGCCCGTATTCACAGGTAAAACCGGCATACCGGTACGGCGGTATTCAAACCATGCCTGGTAGTCTACAAAATACAATGCGTAGTATTTTTGCAGCATGATCCTGTGTAAGGTTCCGTTGTAGGCGGTGGCAGCTGCGGTAGCAGTAGCGGTAAAATAGTCGGTAGGCATTACGGCTCCCCATTGTTCAACAGCTGCTTTTACACCGGCTTCGTAAGCGGCTTTGGCCGCAGTGCCATTGTTGTTGATGAACTGCACTTCCGCTTTGATAAATTCTACTTCTGCGTAAGGCATAATCACACAAGACATAGGCGTAACCGAACTGGAAGAAGCCGTTACCAGCGATACATTTACATTGGAAGGGATGTAATTGAATTGAGATTCGCTACCCGTGTACCCGCTGGGAATACCAACGTAACCGATATTGGCGGTACCAGCTGCATTTCTTGCCTGCGTGGCAAATTTAGCCCTGCGTGGATCATTGAACGCATTCAGGCTATCGAGGAAAAATTTTCCAGCCGCACGGAATGTAGTAAAATCTATCGGTCTGCCCCAGGGCGAGGTAAGGGGTGTGATACCTGTCAGTTTTAATATGGCCGCATCATCATTGCTCGCAAATACAGGGTATTTGGCCGGGTTATCGATCATGGTCTTTAACTGTGCATAGGCATTTACATTTGTTTTCTTAGACAAACGTAATAGTAAACGCATCCGCAGTGAGTTGGTGAATTTTTTCCACTTGCTCACATTATTGGCGTACAGGATTTCCGTACCATAGATCATAGACTTGCTGGTGAGATAAAGGTTATTGGCCGAGTCGAGATTTTTGATCTGTGTGGTATAGATCTCTTCCTGTGTATCAAATTTCGGGTGCAGGATTCCGCCATCACCCTGTACGGCTTCTTTCATCGGCACATCACCAAAACAATCTGTGAGGTTCGAATAGATCCATGCCTGTAAAGTAAGCGCAATCGCCTGGTAGTTGGGGTCATTGGCTTTTACAGACGTGTTGTACATTTCTTTGATATTATTCAGCCACTGGTAATAAGTGTTCCAGGTTCCGTTGCCGGCATTCTCAGCAATATCGTACCGGTGTAAACCGCCGGAAGCGCTGGGGAAAGGCAGTGCAACCTGCATCAGGTTAAACGTGATATCATCTGCACGTTGCATATTATAACCGGCCACATTGTAAATAATAGGGTTAATCAGGGTTCCCGGGCTGATGGCATCAATTCGGTTGGGATCAGTGTTGATCTCCTCAAAATTTTTGGTGCAGGCACTGAGCAGGCTGGTAGCCAGGAAAGCAACTGCGGTAAGTTTGGTAATCTGTTTCATATATATAAGTAAGATTGTTTAGAATTTCAAAGTAAGGTTAATGCCCATGGTCCTCGTAGAAGGCAGCTGCCCCATTTCAACACCGGGTAATAAAGTAGATCCGTTCAGGGAGGCCGTTTCAGGATCAAACATCGGGAAGCTGGTAATCATGAACAGGTCGCGACCATACACCGCCAGAGAAGCTCCTTTGAACACACTGTTCTGTAAACGTTTGGCCGGAACACTGTACTCTAAACGTACTTCCCGTAGCTTCAGGTAAGAAGCATCGAATGAATTGGTTTCTACGTTAGCGCGACGGTAAAACTCTGTATAGTAATCTACGGGCAATACTTTTTTGGTATTGGTAACATATTTACCGGTAGCCGCGTCCAGTACCACACCATCCCCAATGATATAATTTTCTTCTCTTCCCTGTAATGTGTGTACCAGTTTACCCTGCTCGGTCATTTTGTGGTGGGTTTGTGAGTAGATGATACCACCCAGCTGTCCATCCACCAGGAAACTGAAGCGGAAAGCTTTGTAAGTGAATTCGTTTTTCAATCCACCTTTCCAGTCGGCATAAGCCTTGCCGATATAAGAAATGTCCGCGGGACGAACCGGTAAGCCGCTGGTAGCATCGTAAACTACTTTTCCTTCGGGAGAACGTACCAGGCCAAATCCATAGATATCACCGGTGGTTCCGCCTACCCTTGCCTGTATGGTTGCGTTGCCGCCATAACCGATATCCTGTTTACCATCCATTCCTTCGGCCAATTCGAGTACGCGGTTCTCATTTTTAGACCAGGTGGCAGTTACTACCCATTTCAGGCGGCTGCTTTTGATCGGTTGACCACTTACCACCACTTCAATACCCCTGTTTCTTACCACACCGGCATTTAACACGGCGCGTGAGTAACCGGTAGTGGGATCCAGTGGTACTTCGAGGATCTGGTTTTTGGTAAGGTTATGGTATAAAGTGATATCAAAAGTCAGACGGCTTTTGAATAAGCGTACATCGAGTCCCAATTCCTTACTGCTGGAGATCTCAGGTTTTAAATTGGCATTGGGTAAAATGGTTGGCACCGATCCGGACGCAGGGAACTCGCTGGTGCCATAGTATTTCTTTGTTTTGTATGGATCGGTATCATTACCCACCTGTGCAATGGAGAACCTTGCTTTGGCAAAAGAAATGGCAGCGGGTAAATGGAAGATATCGCTCAGGATAAAACTGGTGTTTACGGATGGATAGAAGAAAGAATTACTCATCAAGGGTAGCGTGCTTGACCAGTCGTTTCTTCCGGTAACATCAATAAAATATTTTCCTTTATAACTGAAGGAAGCCATACCATATAAACTGTTCACCTGTTTGTTTCGGTCGGTAGCAGTAATGATCGGCATACCGGATCCGTTGGTGAGTTTGTAAACGCCTGGAATCACAAGCCCATCCACATACGCATCCTGGCGGTTATACTTGCGACTCATGGCGTTACCACCTGCAGAAGCCGTCAGTTCAAAATCGGAACCGATTTTATCACGATAGGTTAACAGGAAGTCTGAATTAACTTCGTAGTCAGCAATATGCTGCTGTTTAAAATATCCTTTCAGGTAGTTAGCCGTACTGAAAGGGCGTTGCTGTTTGCGTGCTTCGCTGGTAAGATCGATCCCGGAACGCAGCATCAGGTCTAATTTCTTTGTTACCTGGTAAGTAGCTGCCAGGTTACCTGTTACATTGTTGCTTTCTACTGAATTGGTCATTTCATACGCAATCAGGAAAGGGTTATCGATAAAAGAACTGAAGGGGTGGATCTGGTCTACCTGCTCAAATCCTTTTTTCCAGCGGTCGCGGTACCAGTTCAGGTCTACATTCGGATTCTGGAAAATCATAAAGTAAGCAATCGACTGGTTATTGTAACCGGTACCGGGCAGGTTATCGCTCTGTTTATTGGTGTAGTTAAATTTAGCGGTGATCTTTAGCCTGTCTGAAATTTTGTATTGGGCACTGAATGCAGCAGAAATTCTTTCGAACCCGGTATTTGGCATGATCCACTCGTTCTTGCTATGTGTTAAAGAAGCACGAACAGAACCCTTATCGTTACCGCCTTCAAGTGAGAGATTATTGGTTAAGGTAAAACCGGTTCGCCAGAACCCTTTGATATTGTCTTTGTAAGGCTGCCAGGTAGTGCGTGTACTGCCGGCTCCCTGTTTTTCAGGATCGTACTGAAAATACTGCTGACCATTGAACCTCGGACCATAAGCGCTCGAGGTGCCACTGGTGCTGGCACCATCGGCCGTAGCGCCATAGCTGTAATATTTTTCACCGGCTGCATTTAAAGCTTTTCCGGTACCCTGGCCATATTCATATTGATAGTCGGGCCATTTGAGAACGGTATTGATACTTGCATTAGAGTTGAAAGTGACACCGATCCCCTTGTCTTTGCGGTTACCTGATTTGGAGGTGATGATCAATGCGCCATTGGCTGCACGGCTACCATACAGAGCGGTGGCACCGGCACCTTTTAACACGGTGATGCTTTCAATATCATCCGGATTGATGTCTGAGATACCATTACCAAAATCGATCGGAATATCATTACCCGAACCGGCACCATATGCATTGGTAACACCAGAACTGGTCATGGTACTGTTTCTGGGAATACCATCTACCACTATCAGGGCATTGTTGCCATCGGGGTTCATAGAAGCATCGCCCCGCAGACTGATGCGGGTAGAGTTCAAAGGACCAGACCCGGCGGAGATCAGATTCAATCCGGCCACTTTACCGGATAAAGCGCTTGACCAGTTATTGGAACGGGCATCGTTCAGGTCGGCTTCGCCAATGCTCTGCACAGAATAACCAAGGGCTTTTTGTTTACGGCTGATGCCCAATGCGGTAACTACTACACTCTCCAGCTCTTTGGATTCTCTCGCCAGCAGGATATTTCTGTTCTGCATATTTTCAGTTACCTGTAAACGCTGTGAAGCAAAAGACACTATGGTAAATACAAGGGTAGATCCCTTGGGAACAGTAACAGAAAAGGAACCATCCTCCCTGCTTACACCAATGGCTTTTTTACCTTCAATACTGATGGTAACATCTTTTACAGGTGTATTGGTTTCCGCGTCTTTGATGATACCCGATACGGTTACGGGAACAATACCCTGGTTTTGGTTTCCACTTTTGGAGGAAGTCTGTGCATAGGTTCCTTGCCAGATAGAAATAGACAGTAGTGCCATTAGCACCAGCTTAAGCAGTTTCATGTAAATTGTTTTGGTTAATTAGTAGAACAATCGGAGGCTTGGCATAATAAAGACCCGAATAGGGGCGCAAATTGTTTCAAAAATCAACGTGTCGACATTAACTTATGGTTATCTTACCATTATGCCAATATGAAGAGTCGCGCTGATGCGGAATTACTTTTCATTTAAAATATCTTCGTGCCAGCAGTTGGTTTAGCCAACAGTGTTTAGTTCTTCTATTTGTTATCTTCAGTTAACCTGTTTGTTTTATGAGAGTACCCGTTGTTTTATCTTTTGTTTGTTTGATTGGTGTAAGCCTCACCGGAAATCTGTTCGCTCAGAAAACGGTTGCTACTTTGCAGGTTCCCGGCCGTGAATCCTATTCAGCGATCAATGAAAAAGGCGTATCAGTAATACCGAGTGGCCGTTTCTTAACGCCTGCCGGTGAACTGATCCGCATTACACACGATCCTTTCGGAATGGCGGTCTCGCCCGATGGCAAAAAAGCAGTAACCCTTCATAATGGTGTGTTTACGATCATAGACCTCACTGATCTTAACCATATACGGGTTCCCGACTATGACAAAAAAATCAGTGCACCTTTATCGCATGGCTCTTTTCTCGGCGTGGCTTTTGCACAGGATTCCCGCACGGTTTACCTGAGCGGTGGCGATAACGGGGCCGTTATCGTTTATGATATAGAGAAACTGCAACGTATAGATTCCATCTCTCTCAATGGTACCGTTGGTAAGATGGATTTTGAAGACAGCTTTACCTCCGATCTTTTGCTCAATAACAACGAACTGCTGGTGCTCGATCGGGCTAATTTCCGCATGGTTCGGTATAGTCTGGCAGAGAAAAAAATCACGGCTTCCATTCCCGTTGGTCGCCAGCCATTTGGTTTATCCCTGAGTGCCGACAGGAAAATGGCCTTTGTGGCCAATGTGGGCATGTATAGTTACCCGCTTATTACCGGTGCTACCAAAGAGAACTATGATTCCATGGTAATATCACGCCATCCCTATGGCGATAATACCAAAGAATCCATTTACGGAACCGTGATCGATGGTAAAAAAATTCCCGGTGTGGGAAGCCCCTCTTCGCCGGAAGCGATGAGTGTATTCACCATCGATCTTGGTACCAACCGCGTAATTGATAAATTCAAGACCGGTCACCAGGTGGGCGAAATGATCGAAGACCTGGAAGTGGTGGGTGGTGCCAGTCCTAACTCGATTGCCGTGGGCAAACAGTTTGCCTATGTAACCAATGCCACCAATGATAATATCTCAGTGATTGACTATAAAAATCATCGCCTGCTTGGTCATATACCCATTACTACTGATAAACGCATTGACCGTTACCGCGGCCTCCTGCCTTTCGGTATTACACTGAGCAAGGACGAAAAAACTTTGTATGTGGCTTTGCTTGGCTTTAATGCCGTGGCAGTGATTGATGTGAACACCAGGCTCACCAAAGGATTGATACCCACTGCCTGGGGACCCACCAGGGTTCGGTTATCGGCAGATGAAAAGGAATTGTATGTGATCACCTGTCGCGGATTAGGCGCAGGCCCCAATGGCGGCAAAGATTTCATAGCACCGCCGCAGGGCACTTATATAGGTGATATACAATTGGGCAGTTTTCAGAAAGTAGCTGTGCCGGGTAAAGAGGCATTGGCTGCCTATACAAAACAGTCTATTGAAAATACGTTCCGGCAGGTGTCTGTTACCAAAGAGCCAGGTAGTCCTTTGCCGGTTTTGCCGGGCGAGAGCAAAACTCCGATCAAATACATTGTATATATCACCAAAGAAAACCGCACTTACGATGAAATGCTGGGTCAGTTGCCCAATGCCAGGGGCGATGCCTCTCTTGCCAGGTTTGGAGTAGACTGTGAATATACTTTGCCGGATTCGATGCAGGCCGGACTTCGTAACCTGAAAGTATCCCCCAACCATCACAAAGCGGCCAAACAATTTGCTTTCAGCGATAATTTTTATTGCGATAGTGATGCTTCCATTCATGGCCATCACTGGATGATGGGTGTGATCCCCAACGAGTGGGTAGAAGCCAACTCAAGTGTGAGTAAAAAAGCGATGCTCTTTTCCAAAGCTCCCGGCCGCCGTTTCCCGGGCTCTACCGGCAGTATGGATCCGGAAGATTTTGCCGAAGCCGGTGGTTTATGGGAAGCCCTGGAAAGAAAAAATATTTCTTTCTACAATTTCGGCGAAGCCAATGAAACGGCACATGTGCGCGAAGAATGGTACGATACCGCTACCGGTGCCGCACACGGTGTAATGGTACCGATGCAGAAAGCTTTGTATAACAGAACCAGTACCAGTTATCCGGGGTATAATACCAATATACCGGATCAGTACCGCATAGACCAGTTTGAGAAAATCTTCACCCAAAAATGGATCAAAGGAAAAGAGCGGTTCCCCTCCCTGTTAACCATGCAGGTCCCCAATGATCATACAGCCGGTGTTAGGCCGGAAGATGGGTATCCGTACCGCCATTCTTTTGTGGCTGATAATGATCTGGCGCTGGGAAGGATCCTGCATTTCCTCTCCCGTACCCGCTATTGGAAAAATATGCTGGTGATTGTTACCGAAGATGATCCGCAAGGTGGGGTAGACCATATAGATGCGCACCGCTCGCTCTTACTGATGGCCGGACCTTATGTTAAACGCGGCCACGTAAGTAATACGCATGCCAATTTCGGCTCTATCTTAAAAACCATTTACAATATACTAGGTGTACCCTATGTGAACCAGTATGATGCTACGGCTTCTCTGCTGCAGGATTTTTTTACGGCTACGCCGGATTATACACCTTATACGCTGGAGAAAAATGATGAAAGGGTTTTCCAGGTAGACAAAGCCATGCAGAAATACAACCGAACCATTGATTGGCGCAAGATCCTGAAAGGGCCGGAAATGGATAATACAGCCGAACAGAGAGAAGACCATTATAACCAGAAAAAAACGGTGATCAAATCGTCACAAGAAAAATAACGGTAACTCCCGCTTTGGTAAAAACAGGCAGAAAATTCTTTTTGCCTGTTTTTTTTTACCTTGTTGCCAGGAAGCGTTTACCACTTCTTTAGGGTTATGCCAGACAATCGGAACAAATACGATGCGATCGTGATCGGCTCAGGTATCAGCGGTGGCTGGGCTGCCAAAGAGTTATGCGAAAAAGGCTTACAGACATTACTGATAGAGCGGGGAAGGAAAGTAGAACATATTAAAGACTATCCCACAGCCAATAAAGCACCCTGGGAATTGCCACACCGGGGAAATATCACACAGGCATTCAGGAAAAAGAATCCGCTGATCGCACGTTCGGCTGGTTTTGGAGAGGACAACGCTCATTTTTTCATAGAAGACGCCATACAACCTTACGTACAGGAAAAACCGTTCGACTGGATACGTGGGTATCAACTGGGGGGAAAATCACTTACCTGGGGAAGAGCCTGCCAGCGCTGGAGCGATTATGAATTTACGGGCCCCCAACGTTTTGGATATGGTTTTGACTGGCCCATCCGTTACAAGGATGTGGCCGACTGGTATTCGCATGTAGAACGGTTTATTGGTGTATGTGGCAACAGGGATGGTATTGCATCCATGCCCGATGGCGAGTTTCTGCCACCCTTTGAGCTGAACTGTGTGGAGGAGTACCTGAAAGAAGTATTATACAAAGAGTTTGGCCGGCACCTGGTACATGCCCGCTGGGCACATATTACAGAACCACAGCCCGTGCATCTGGAACAGGGCAGGGCGCAATGTTTATCGCGGAACCTTTGTATGCGGGGATGTCCGCTGGGAGGTTATTTCAGTTCGGTATCCTCTACCATACCCTGGGCCGCCAAAACAGGGAACCTTACCATACTGACCGATGCCGTGGTACATTCTATCATCTACGATGAAACCCTGCAGAAAGCCAGATCGGTCCGTGTGATCGATGCTCATACAAAGGAGGTAACCGAATACAGTGCCCGCATCATTTTTGTCAATGCCTCTGCCCTGAACACCAACCTGATCCTGCTGAACTCTGTTTCTGATCGTTTCCCCAATGGACTGGGTAATGATTCCGGTTTACTGGGTAAATATATCTGTCACCATAATTACCGCGCCTACCTCAACGGGCGCATGGATGGTTATCGGGATCGGTATTTCTATGGACGTAATCCAACAGAAACCATTATTGCGAATTACCGTAACCTGGATAAAAAGGATACGGATTTTGCAGGAGGTTATACCACATTCGCAGGTGCCTATCGCGAGAAATTCGATACCACTATCACTAACGAAACCATTGGTGCTGCTTTTAAAGAAGCCATGCAGGAACCCGGTGGCTGGCATGTATATGCCTATATGCAGGGAGAAACCATTCCGAAAGCAGAGAACCATGTTCGTTTGAGTAAAGACAAGACCGATCCTTTCGGGATCCCGCAGCTGGTTGTATCGGTTGGGTATGATGAGAACGATGATAAAATGGTAAAGGATTTTATAGAGCAGACCACTGCCATGTTCACCAGGGCCGGGGTGTATGATATTGTGGCCAACGACAATCATCAGCCGCCAGGACTGGATATTCACGAAATGGGTGGCTGCCGCATGGGGAAAGACCCCGCCACGTCCCTGTTGAACGAGTGGAACCAGTTACATCATTGCCCAAATGTATTTGTAACCGATGGCGCCTGTATGACAAGCACTGGTAACCAGAGTCCATCTATTCTATACATGGCATTAACCGCAAGAGCGGCTAACCATGCAGCAGCGCTGTTGAAAAAAGGACTTTTGTAAACCATTGAATCTTTCCAGAGAAATATTTTATCCTACATTCGTAACCATCGTTTTAATACCTGCCATTTTGGAAAAGAGACAAGACTATATCAGCTGGGATGAATATTTTATGGGCGTGGCACTTTTATCGGCCCGCCGCAGTAAAGATCCTAATACACAGGTTGGTGCCTGTATCGTGAATGATAAAAACAAGATCGTGGGTGCGGGTTACAATGGACTGCCCATGGGTTGTGATGATGATGTATTTCCCTGGGATAAACAGGGCGAGTTCCTGGATACCAAGTACCCTTATGTATGTCATGCAGAGTTGAATGCGATCCTGAACAATATCGGTATGGACCTGCGCGGCTGTAAGATCTATACAGCGTTGTTTCCCTGTAATGAATGTACCAAAGCCATTATCCAGTCGGGCATCACTGAAGTGATCTATCTATCGGATAAATATGAGGGTACCGACCCGGCCAAAGCCTCGCGCAGGATGTTGGATACGGCGGGGGTAACTTACCGTAAAGTGAAAGCGACTATTTCGAGCCTGCTGCTCTCTTTCAACGAAGCAGATGTATGATCTCTGCACACCGCTAAACCATCTATATGAAAAAAATATTGTTTGCCAGCCTGCTGCTTTTCATCACCCAGAATACTATTGCGCAACACCCGGAAGCCAGGCTGAAAGAACTGGGTATTACCCTTCCGGCCGTAGGTACACCTATTGCCAATTATGTAAAATGGGTGCGAACAGGGAATCTCGTTTTTTTGTCAGGTCACGGACCGGAGGATAAAACCAAAGGGGGCTATATTACCGGCAAACTGGGTAAAGATCTCAGTATGGAAGAAGGGTATGCAGCTGCACGCCTCACCGGCATCTCCCTGCTTGCGAGCCTGAAAGCGGCCGTAGGCGATCTGTCTAAAGTAAAACGGATCGTAAAAGTATTGGGCATGGTAAACGGTACGGAAAATTTTGCGGATCAACCCAAAGTGATCAATGGTTTCTCCGACCTGATGGTAGCTGTTTTCGGCGATGCCGGTAAACACGCCCGCAGTGCGGTGGGCATGGCATCTTTGCCGATGAATATGGCAGTAGAAATAGAAATGGTAGTAGAGATAGAAAATTAAAAGAGGCCCGGAGGCCTCTTTTTGCAAATTTAGAAAGTAGCACCAACAGAGATAAAAAAGGTTCTGCCATCTCCCGGCAGTACACCTGGCCCCGGATAACCACCGGCACGCCTGGTAAAATAATGGGTATCGAACAGGTTATTCAGTCCTGTTTTTACAGACAAACTTTTAGAAAATTTATAGGAAGCCGTCAGATCGGTTACTGTATAGGCAGGGATCAATCCATTCTGCGCATTGGCCGTAGGTGTTACCGTATTGTTGGCATCGCTGAAGGTTTCGCTGCTGTAGCTAACCTGGCCGGTGAGGAGAAAAGCTTTGTAACCCGCCGTTATACCCAGGCGGAGAATATTTTTTGGCGCATTCTCTACCTGTTTGCCCTTGGTAGCGGCATCTTTGTGATCGTTGCTGTAACGTGCATCTGTATAACTGTAAGAAGCAAACAAGAGCAGATCGGTTGTGTTGCTTGGGGCAAATGCTTTTACCGGATTGAACTCCACAAAACCCTCAAAACCTTTGCTGATGCTGTTACCAACGTTGGTAATTAAGCGGTAACTGGCGCCGGCCGGGGTTACGGTACCAATCCGGTTCTGGTAAGAGAGATAATATACACTCACATCAAACTGAAGATAACTTTTTACTTTTCCGCGGTAACCCAGGTCTATATTGTATCCTTTGGCATCAGACAGATCAGGATCTACTACATCGGTACTCGGTGGCGCCTGCAGGTTGGCAAACTGGATGGGCCGGTAAGCCTGCGCATAGTTGGCATAAAACTCCGTTCCCTTGGTAATATGGTACTCGCTGCCAATACCTGCCAGCCAGAAACTCCTGCTCCGCTGTATGTTCTGCAGTTGTATCGGCGCACCCGCAGCTGTAAATCCATTGCGTCCGGAAGCACTACCTTCCAGCCATTCGTAACGGATGCCCGGAATCAGTAATAACTGATCACTGATGCGGAAGATATTCTCTGCAAAAGCCGCCAGGTTCCTGGAATCAAAACGGATATCGGTGGGATAGAGATCTGCCACCCGCATATCATAGTTACTGCCCGTTGTTCCCTTACCATTGGATTGACGGAAAGTACTGCCTGTGTACAACCGGATCCCGCCAGAGAAAGTATTGTTCCTGTCAAACAGGGTGTAGTCTGTAATGATCCGGCTTTCCAATGCATAGTTCCTGTATTTATCGGCATTCAGCACACGGTTATTATAATTGCCGGTGGCAGGATTGATACTGTCTTTTACCGTAATAGCTGAAGTGTATCCCACACTGTTCCTGTTGCCGATGGTGGCGAATAATTTGGTGTTCCACCGGGTGCTGGCATTGAGTTGGTAGTTGGCAATGATGGCAGGTGTGGTCCAGGTAATATCAAACCAGTTACGGCTGCGTAAGCTTTGGGTAGGATCCTGTGCAAACTGTGCATCCGTTAACCCGCCTGCCTGCTGACTGCGGATATGTGAACGCATGAGTTCGGTAGTGATGGAGAATTTGGGTGTAACATAATAAGTTACAGTACCAAATCCGGCATCGGTATAATAACGGCTGTTCTCTCTCCATCCGTTACCATTGCGGTGATCGAAGAAAGTATAGTAATGCACTTTCCCTTTTTTACCGCCAATGGCGTTATAGGAATTGAATAAACCATTACTGCCTACGGTTTGCTGTGTTTCAAATTCAAAGGGTTTGTTGATCTCGCTGCCGTTGCGTAGAATATAATTAACCATACCGCCAAACTGTGGACCGTATTGCAGCGAACCCTGACCGCGGATGATCTCTATTCTTTGTACACCCTGCAACTGCGGGTTATAATAGGCTTCGGGATAACCAAAGGGATCGGCGGCAATATCATATCCATTCTGGCGGATATTGAATTCCCAGCTGCGGTTCGGGCTCAGTCCGCGGGCGGCAATACCGATCTGGATCCCGCTGGGATCACTCTCCCAGATATGAATGCCCGGCACTTTGGCCAGTACCTGCCGCATATTATTGGTTACTACATTACCCTGCACATTATCGAGCACCACCAGCGAGTTTTTTTTGCCTGCATATATGGAAGTACCTACGATCTCAGGCATCTGCTGAATATCACTTTTACTGTTGCGGCCAACCACGGTAATATCTGGTAAGTTATTGATTTTCAGTGTAAAACTATCGGTTTTGCTATTGGAACCACTTTGTGCGGAGAGGAGAGAGGGGAATAAGAAACAAAAAATAAATATCCTTCGGAACATATCATAGAGTTTAGACCGCGAAGGTATTTTCGCGTATCTGGCCCCTACTTCTCAATCGGGAAAAACACTTTACGAAAACAGGAAATATAAAACCGGGTGGTTCCATAGGTTCATAACAATGTGAACGCAAATGCCCTGAAAACCAACAATCGGTAGTAGATTTACACTTGTAATAATGGCTTGCCGCCCGGCAGCCATATACATAAAGCCACCGGGAAAAGAAGGTACTATTGGGGGATATGCTTTTTTTTGAGGTGGTTTTTTGTGGCCCGGCAACCTGCTGCCGACAGATTTTGCAGAAACTTCCTCCCTTCCTTTCATATTTCGTATTTTAAGTAACCAAACACTGCGTATGAAATCTGCCTGCCTGCTACCGCTCGCTTTCTTATTAGTTTGCATAGAAGTGAAAGCACAGCCCTCCTTATCGGTAAACGACTGGCTGATCCACCCTATTACGGCAAAAGCAACGGTTCAGCAACAGGGTAAATACCTGGAACTGAACAATGGATTGCTCAAGCGAGTATTTTATATAGGCCCTAACCTTGCCTGTATCGATTATACCAATCTCAGCTCTGGCCAGCAGTTACTCAGAAGTATTGAACCCGAAGCAAAAATCACCATCAACCATCAAGTGTATGCTGTAGGTGGTTTACAGGGACGTAAAGAAAAAGCCTATCTCGTAAAAGGCAGCGAAACAGAACTAACTGCCGGACCAACAGATTTTATTTTCCGCAATTATACGATTGCTGCACTGAAACCCTTCATTAACTGGAAACCGGGCACCTGGTTAACCAATGCGCATCAACCAACCGGTAAAGAAATACAATTCACTTTTGTGTCTGCTTTACCTGCCTTGCAGGGAATCAACATAGTGGTACATTATGCGTTGTACGATGGTATTCCTCTGATGGCCAAATGGGTGTCTGTTCATAACCAAAGTGCAAAGACAATTACAGTAAACAGGGTGGTGAATGAAGTGCTGGGACTGGTAGAAGAAGAGAGTGCCGTTGTAGGGTCGCCGGAACAGATGAAAAAACAACATGGTATTTATGTAGAAACCAATTATGCGTTCAACAATGCCATGCGCTATGATATCAGCGACCAGACCACGCATTGGAAAACGGACAGCAACTATAGTTCGCAGGTAAATTATAATTACCAGACACCCTGCCTGCTGGAAGTATATCCTGAAAAAGTGACTGGCGTTTCTCTAACACCGGATGAAACTTTTACCTCGGTCAGAACACATGAATTGCTGATGGATAGTTACGACAGGCAGCGGAGAGGAATGATGATCCGAAAAATGTACCGCACCATTGCACCATGGACCACGCAGAATCCCGTTTTTATGCATCTTGTGAGTAAAAATGATGAAGAAGTAAAACGCGCCGTCGATCAATGCGCCGCTACGGGGTACGAAGCAGTGATACTCAGTTTTGGCAGTCACCTGAACATGGAAGACAGCAGCAGCAGCAATATTCTCCGGTGGAAAACACTGGCCGAGTATGCCCGGGAGAAAAAGATCCTGTTGGGAGGATATTCTTTATTCAGCAGTCGCCGTATCAGCGATGAAGATGATGTGGTGGATGCAAAAACAGGTAAACCCGGTGGTGCTTTTTTCGGGAATGCCCCTTGTTTTGGCAGCAAATGGGGACTGGCTTACCGCAATAAGATCAAATATTTTTTTGCAGAAACCGGTTTTGCGATCTGGGAAAATGATGGTCCTTATCCCGGAGATGTCTGTGCTTCTACCCAACATCCCGGCCATAGCGGGCTGGAAGATTCGCAGTGGAAACAGATGGAGATCCAGAAGGAATTATATCATTGGTTGAATGAGCGGGGTGTTTACATCAATGCACCCGATTGGTATTTTCTGGATGGTACACATAAGATCGCACTGGGTTACCGCGAAGTGAATTTTTCTTTATCGCGCGAGCAGCAGAAAATGCTTAACCGGCAGAATATCCACGATGGCACTATCGAAAAAACGCCGTCGATGGCATGGGGTTTTGTGCCGCTTACCAAGTACCAGGGTGGTGGACCGGAAGCCGTGCTGGAACCTTTGAGCGAACACCTGGCCGATTATGAACAACTGATGATGCAGTACTATGGTGCCGGTGTACAGGCCTGTTACCGCGGACCAAGATTGTACGATACAGAAGCTACCCGTAAAATGGTCAGCAAAGTGATCAGCTGGTATAAACAATACAGACATATTCTGAATGCAGACCTGATACATTTACGACGGGCTGATGGCCGCGACTGGGACGGTTGGCTGCATGTTGATCCGGCGGGTAAAGAAAAAGGACTGATGATGCTATTTAATCCCACCCGGGAAACCATTACCCGTAAAATTAAACTGCCATTGTATTATACAGGATTGTCGCGGCAGGTTAGTATGATAGCTGCTAATGGGAAAACCATTCAACTGTCTTTAAACAGAGATTATACAGTTGACATCAATTTTACCTTATTGCCCGGAGCTTACCAATGGTATGTGCTGGAATAGGAACCGTTTTTTATACATCTTGCTGTTATCCGGAGTCATTTCTGTAAACAAAAATGCTTCTCTGTTATCCGGCTTCCTGTTCCCGAAAATAACTGGTATATTTCGGTGTAAAAAGTGATGTGCCGGTAATGGTACCGGGCATGCCGCCTGTACAAAAACGAATCATGAAAGAGCAAGCACTCAGAAGCCGCAACTGGTTTGGCCGCAAAGGCAAAGATGGATTTATCTATCGGGCATGGATGAAAAACCAGGGTATACCCCAGGATATGTTTGAAGGTAAACCCGTGATCGGGATTTGTAATACATGGAGTGAGCTTACGCCCTGTAATGCGCATTTCCGCGACCTGGCAGAAGCGGTGAAAAAAGGGGTACTGGAAGCAGGTGGTTTTCCGGTAGAGTTCCCGGTGATGTCGCTCGGCGAAACACTGGTCAAGCCCACGGCCATGTTATACCGAAACCTTGTGAGTATGGACGTGGAAGAATCGATCCGGGCCAACCCGGTTGATGGAGTGGTATTGCTTTGTGGCTGCGATAAAACAACCCCCTCGCTCGTAATGGGTGCCTGCAGTGTAGATATTCCTACACTGGTGATCTCCGGAGGTCCCATGTTAAAAGGGCATTGGCAGGGAAAAGATATCGGCACATCGGATGTATGGCGTTTTGATGTGGCACATAAACTGGGACAGATTACACAGGAAGAATTTGTAGAAGCCGAAGCCTGTATGGCCCGTACACAGGGACATTGCGCCGTAATGGGTACCGCTTCTACCATGGCGGTGATGGTAGAGGCACTGGGTTTGTCTTTGCCCAATAATGCCTCTATTCCCGCTGCCGATTCGCGCAGAAAAGTATTGTCGCAGCTTTCCGGTAGAAGAATCGTGGAGATGGTGAATGAGAACCTCACCCTTTCCAAAATACTTACCCGCCAGGCATTCGAAAATGCGATCATGGTAAACGCTGCCATTGGCGGTTCAACCAACTTTGTGATTCACCTGCTTGCGATCGCAGGCAGGATCGGCGTGGACCTGAATCTGAATGATTTTGATACGCACTCACAGGGTATTCCCCTGCTGGCCAATATACAGCCCTCGGGAGAGAATTACATGGAAGACCTTTACTATTCGGGAGGTTTGCCGGCAGTGATCAAAGAAATGAAAAGCATTATTCACAATGACGTGCTTACCGTAAACGGAAAAACAATGGGTGATAACTGTAAACAGGCTGAAGTGTATGATAGAAATATCATCAGTACGATGGAAGCCCCCTTCAAACCCGAATCAGGCATTATTGTAGTAAAAGGAAACCTGGCTCCCGATGGCGCGGTGATCAAACCTTCTGCTGCCAGCACTTCGCTGCTGAAACATTCGGGTAAAGCAGTGGTGTTTGAAAATATTGAAGATTACCACGCACGTATCGAAGATCCCGCATTAGAAATTGATGCCAACAGTATTATGGTATTAAAGAATGTAGGTCCTAAAGGGTATCCCGGAATGGCCGAAGTGGGTAATATGGCTTTGCCCAAAAAACTGCTGGAGCAGGGGGTAACGGACCTGGTACGCATTTCAGACGGAAGAATGAGCGGTACCGGTTTTGGAACCGTGGTATTACATGTATCTCCGGAAGCTGCCGTGGGTGGGCCGCTGGCATTGGTAGAAAACGGAGATATCATTCATCTCGATGTAAGCAGCCGCAAACTGGAACTGGCAGTTTCTGAAGAGGAACTGGCTAAACGCAAAGCCAACTGGCAACTAAAAGAAAAAATGGAGACCCGCGGATATGTGCACCTGTACCAGACACATGTAGAACAGGCCCATCTTGGCGCCGATATGGATTTTCTGAAAGGAGGCTCCGGCAGCCAGGTTACCCGCGATTCACATTAACATATCCACCATCAGAGACCAGCCCGCAAACAAAAATTTGCGGGCTGTTTATTGCAGAAAAGCCTGAACTTTGCTGTATGCAACTCTGGAAAAATATTATCAGTCACCCTTCCTGAATGTATCTTACTGCAGTGTGCAGCCCGTCCTTTTGCACTGCCATCTTCCCAGCCATTGATTGATCACCGTTATTGTAATGCCTCTTTTTGTGATGTGTTAGAATAACAACTTCTCTTACCCGTATGGCACTGCCTGCAGGTAAATCACTTCTAAATATATATACATGAAAACGATCATTGAGCCCTTCCGCATCAAATCGGTAGAGCCTGTTTATTTTACAACCGAAGAAGAAAGAAAACTCATTTTGGAAAATGCTTTTTATAACCCCTTTCTCATTCATGCAGACAGGGTATTGATAGATCTCTTAACCGATAGCGGTACCAGTGCCATGAGCAGTAACCAATGGGCCGGCATGATGCAGGGCGATGAGTCTTATGCAGGCAGTACCAGTTTTTTTCGTTTCGAAAAAACGATACAGGATCTTACGGGTTTTCCGCTGGTGATACCTACGCACCAGGGCAGGGCTGCGGAAAAAATTCTCTTCAGCATATTGGGTGGAAAAGGGAAATATTTTGTGAGTAATACCCTTTTTGATACTACCCGGGCCAATATTGAATACTCCGGTGCAGAAGGAGTGGATCTGGTTTGCGAAGAAGGCAAACATCCCTCCATCCCTGCGCCATTTAAGGGTAATATGGATACAGAATCCCTGCAGAAATTCATTAACGAAAAAGGGGCAGCGGCTATACCGCTCTGTGTGATTACGGTAACCAATAATTCAGGTGGCGGACAACCCGTGAGCATGCAGAATATCAGGGAAGTGAAAGCGATCTGTAAGGCCCATGGCATTCCCCTGTTCATTGATGCCTGCCGTTTTGCAGAGAATGCCTATTTTATCAAACAGCGCGAAGAAAGCTATGCCAATACACCTGTTCCGGAAATTGTACGCGAAATGTTTTCTTATGCCGATGGTTGTACCATGAGTGCCAAAAAAGATGCTTTCGCCAATATCGGCGGGTTTCTCGCTATGTATGATGAAACACTGGCGCAGCAATGCCGTAATATGCTGATCATGACGGAAGGATTCCCTACCTATGGTGGCCTGGCAGGCCGCGATCTGGAAGCCATAGCCATTGGGTTAACCGAAGTGATGGAAGAGCATTACCTGCAATACCGCATCCGCAGCATAGAATATCTCTGCAACAAATTAATTGCAGCAGGTGTGCCGGTAATGCAACCCGCAGGTGGTCATGCGATTTATCTTGATGCCAAAGCTTTTCTGCCGCATATACCGGTTGATCAGTACCCCGGTCAGGCATTGGTAGGCGCTTTGTATGTGCATGGCGGTATACGTGGGGTAGAGATAGGTTCCCTGATGTTCGGAAAATATACACCCGATAAAAAACTGATCCCCGCACAGCTGGAGCTGGTGCGTCTGGCAATTCCGAGAAGGGTATATACACAAAGCCATATCGATTATGTAGCCGAAGTGATTATTGAAGTGTTTCAGCAAAAGGGAACCATCAAAGGCCTCCGTATTATAGAAGAAGCGCCGATGTTACGTCATTTCACCGCTAAACTGAAACCGGTTATTTAAGTGAAGAAATGCTCTTGCCGGTAAGTCCGGAATGTAGCAGCAGCTTTTCCACTTCTCTGGCACTGCGCTGAATAGTGACCAGGATCTTCCGTAGAGCACTGGCATGCTCTTTTTGTATGTTGGTATCTTTGGGTAAATGAAATTTCATAGATAGCAGCATGATATGCATGTTGATGGCATCATGCCAGTTGCCGATGGCTTCCTGTAACTGGTTACTGTGAATGTAGAGATGACTGAGGCTGGTTGATTTGTTGGTAGTGGTCCAGTTAACCGCATACAGCCATTGTTTGATGCATTTGCGTAGCATATGCCATTCCGTTTCGGCAGGTATTTTCCGTAAGGATTCCTCGATATGATGTTTCAGTTTAGCCGTGTATAGATCCGTAACTGACTGCGGGGTTTTTTCTACCAGTGGCCGGCATTTGACTAATCTGGCAGCTAGTTTTTTCCGGATCGCGTGCAGTACTTTCTGTAACGCTTTCGAGATTTCCGGAACAGGATGTTGGGCTGCACAGGATTTTTGTAACCTGCGTAATTTGTTTTTGCCCAGCCATGCCAATAATAACTGTTGCTCGCGAAGGGAACCAGCTTCCTGGAAAATTAAATCAATAGCTGTTTTGGTTTTTTTGATGGCTGCTTTTCCGTATTCGCTGCGTAAGAATCTGAGGAGCGCGCTGAGTTTTTTTAACTCAACCCGGAATTCGTGTAATCCTTCCTCGCTAACAGATTTTTCAAATACCTGCAGGTGTTGGATAATTTTTTTAATCCGTTGGGTATAATATCGTTCCAATTTGCTGTGCATAATGAAACCGGGTATACAAGGTACTACTTTTTGAACCGTCATTAAAAGAATTCATGCTCGTAAACGTAGTATATAAAAGCTGTTTCCGCAGAAAAGAGGCCGGGTAATACGGCCTCTTTTCTGCTATCTGTTGATAGACGTTACTATATAATAACACTATTCTGCCACCAATTGTACACGTACCATTAAAAACCGGTTTCCATCGGACTGTTAATGATGCCATCAAACTCGCTCTGCGAAATATATTGCGGGGTATAGGTGCTGCCATTCGCTACAATGTTTCTGATAAAAGAACGTAAATGATTACGGCTTCCTTTGGTCAGAGAAGCATATACCCACAAAATATCTTTGTTGTCTATGCCTTCGATACTGTTTTCAATATCATATATATCCAGATCTTCTATAGTAGCACCAACTTTATAAGCATCCAGTAT
>SCVK01000413.1 GCA_004297075.1 Chitinophagaceae bacterium | reverse complement strand
GGGAAAAAGATGGGCGAGATCACATAACTATCCGTACTGAAAGCCGTACGGCCATTTAGCTCAAAGCTGGCACCGTCATGCTGCTGATCCAGTAATTCATTTTTAAGAATATCAAATACACCACTCTGTAATAAACGGTGTGTAAGCAGTCCACCGCTGCCATGCCCCATTGTGATCACATCAAAATCGAATTTGGGCATGGGGCATTGTAACTGGAATTGAGAAATATCAGACACGATCATTCTTTTTAAGATGAAACTTTCACAGTTTCCGCTTCGCCGGAAAAACTGTATTGATAATAAGCAGCACAGGCTCCCTCACTACTCACCATCGGTGCGCCGAGCGGATGTTCGGGTTTACACTTGGTGCCGAAATTGGGGCATTGCCGGGGTTTTTTCAATCCCTTCATAATATCGCCGCTGATACATTCCTTGTTCTCTTCGGCCAATGGAATATCTATCGCAAACTTGATCCGCGAATTATACTGTCGGTACCGTTCATTTACTTCATAGCCGCTCTGTGGTATGGAGCCAATACCGCGCCATACCCGATCGCTTACGGCAAATACTTTCTGAATGGTATCCTGCGCCATACGGTTACCCTCGCGCTGCACACTGCGGGCATACTGGTTCTCTACCTTATACTCCCCTTTTTCAAGTTGCCGCACAGCCATTACTATACCCTGCAACAGGTCAACCGGCTCAAACCCCGTTACCACGATCGGGATCCGGTATTTTTCGGCCACGGGATAATACTCTTCCATACCCATAATGGTGCATACATGTCCTGCCGCCAGAAAAGAATCGATCTGGTTCTCCTCATCACTCAAAATCGCTTCCATGGCCGGCGGCACCAGCACATGCGAAGCAAGGATACTGTAATTCAACACTCCCTGGTTATCGGCATGCACCACACTTAAGGCATTGGCCGGCGCCGTGGTTTCAAAACCCACTGCAAAAAATACCACTTCCTTCTCCGGGTTCTTTTTCGCCAGTTCCACTGCTTCCAGTGGCGAATACAAAATGCGTACATCGGCTCCCTCTGCTTTCACTTCCAATAAACTTTTGGCACTGCCCGGCACCCGCAACATATCTCCAAAAGAACAAAGGATCACATTGGGCTGCTGCGCCAGGTAAATGGCTTCATCAATCACACTCACACTCGTTACACATACCGGGCAACCCGGGCCATGCACCATCGTGATCTGTTCGGGCAACATATCCAATATGCCATTCTTCACCAGGCTATGCGTTTGCCCGCCGCAGATTTCCATCAAGGTCCAGGCTCGGGTAGTGATGTGATGCAATTCTTCCACATATTCTTTCACCAGTTGCGGGTCGCGGTATTCGGAGAGGTATTTCATAGTAATGAGTGATTGAGTGGATGAGTGAATGAGTGAATGGTTTGAGGGGTGCTGATTGTTTGTTAGGATTATTTATGAATGTTTTAATAGATGCTGGTTATTTATTTTAATTGTTTGATAAAGTTTTTCTTGCCTTTGATAGTACTTTAATGATTTCTGTTATTTCCTGTTGCAATGTTTTCAAATCTGCATTGGTACAGATCATCGATTCTTCAATTAGTTCCAGCCAGAACAGGGTTTCATCTGCTTCTTCAATCGTTATACTCAGCTTAGCATAAAATTCCGCCCGAGATCTTGCCCTGCATGCCGCCCGGTAATTAGCCCCACAGGAGCTGACGCTTCGCACTAACTGCTTTTTCAGTACACTGGCTTCCTCTGTTCTGGGCATATCCTGCACCAACCTGATACACCGGATAGCAATTTGCCTGGTACGCGTCCGAAGCGCTTCAATAAAAAGAACTTTCTCTTCCATGGTTTGTTTTTCATCAATCTAAAAAAACAAACCACCCATTAACCGATTTCGCAACCAACAATATGTCACCCCAACTAACACTATTCCATCCATTCAACATTCCATTCACTCATCCACTCATCCACTCATTCACTCATTGTCTTCCAGCTCCTCCACCTCCCCCATCTGTTTCAGATAACTAAATGTTTTCTGTGCTTCTTCCTCGTCAACGATATTGATGGCAACACCTACGTGTACGAGCACAAAATCACCGATCTTGGCTTCGGGTACCATGAAGAGGTTGATCTCTTTGATGATGCCGCCAAAAGAAACTTTTCCTTTTCTGAAAGTGGTATCCAGTTCTTCGGTAATGGCGGTGATTTTTCCGGGTATGGCTAAACACATGGTGATAATTTTTAGGGTTCATTATTGCACCTGCATCAGCGGTGCGATGATATGGTCAAATCTTTTTTTTTGCGCTTCCATACTGGTAGGCGGCCGGCTGCCAAAATGCGCATACCAGGCCAGTTGTCCCAGGCTGATGCATTCATCGTTCGGACTCACCTGGTGATGAAAATAGAGTTTCCGCTTGTGCTGCAACAGTTCAATGATCATGTCTACCAGCAATGCATTCTGAAATACACCGCCGCTGAAAGCCAGCTTGTCAATATCGTAGTAAGAGCTCATGTAGGCAATGGCTTTGGCCAGCGAGTAAAAGAATTTCCAGGCAATCATGTCGTTGGGTTCTTTGTGTTGCCAGTCTTCGAGTAATTCGTTGATCAGCTGCTGCCAGTTCCACACCCCTTCTGATAAAGGCATACTGTAAGAATCGTAGGAGTGATAGGTACAGCTTTGTGCCAGTGCTTCCAGTTTCATGGCGGCTTCGCCCTCATAACTGTTTTTGGATACGAGTCCGAGTAAACAGGCCACTGCATCTATCAGCCGGCCCATGCTGCTGGTTTGCAGGCGGGCGGGTTGCTGCAGCAGTTGCTGGTAATAGACCCACTCTTTATCCGTAAATAAATGTTTCAGCCTGTTGGCGGCAGTGGTGGTTCCGAGTAAACTCAAGGCGCTCAGCCGGGGTTCCTGGCTCATTTTATCTGCGAGCAATTGCGGAAAATAAGCGAGGTGCACCATACGGTTGATCTCGCCCTGGTCGTATAGAAATACTTCACCGCCCCATACCTGTGCGTCGTTGCCATAACCGGTACCATCCCAGATAATACCGAGTACGGGTTTTTTCTGTGCAAACAGATCGTGTTCGGCCATTACGGCGGCAAAATGCGCTTCATGATGCTGCACTTCGGTAAAAGAGCAGGCATCGGTGGCAGCCAGATCGCGCCCCCGCTGCGACACATGGTAACGCGGATGTTTATCGGCCACAATATGTTTGGGTGTAAAACGCAGCAGCCTGCTTACCTGCTGCAAAGATTTTTCAAAACTCTCCTGCGACTCCACCGATTGCTGATCGCCCAGGTACTGGCTGATGAACAAACGGTTGCCATGCGAAACGGCATACGCACTTTTTAATTCCGCCCCCATGGCCAGCGTATCGTTAGGCAGGTTACTAAAGGGCAGGGGGTAATAATTGGGTGCCAGCCCGCGACTGCGGCGGAGAATGATTTTTTGTCCGCGGCTGCTGAACTGCAGCACACTATCATCCTGCGGTGCTACGATCTCCCTGTCGTACGTAAGAATATAATCGGCAATGGCCGGTAACCAGTGCAGGGCTTCCGCATCTTCATAGATCATGGGCGAGCCGCTCAGGTTGGCGCTGGTGGCCACCAAAGGTTTCCCAAATTGCTGCGCAATCAGCTCCAGCAAAGGCGAAGAAGGTAACATGGCACCGATCTGCTGCAAACCCGGTGCTATCTGTTGCACCACGATGGCGTTTTCGGGATATGGTTTCAGTTTACAGAGAACGATCGGGGCGGCTTTGTCTTTGAGCGCCCTGATCTCTATGGCACGCAGTTTTACATCTGCCTGCAGCATTTCCAGGTCGGCATATAAAAGGGCAAAGGGTTTGGCAGGACGGTGTTTGCGCTCGCGCAATAACCCTATCGCGCCGGTGTTGGTAGCATCACACAACAACAGATACCCACCGGTATTTTTAACGGCCACAATCTTGCCCTGCTGCAACCATTGATTCACCATAGTCAGCTGGGTTGCTTGTTCCATCTTGATCTCCTGTCGGTAGCCATCGTAGAGATGCATGGTGATCCGGCAATCAGGACAGCTGTTGGTCTGGCTGTGGTGACGTATATCCGCCACATTTTCATATTCCTGTTTACAACTACTGCATGGCTGCAAAGATTCCATGGTAGTATGTCTGCGATCGTAGGGTAAAGCGGTGGTAATAGAATACCGCGGACCGCAGTTAACACAGGTAGTAAAAGGATACCGGTATCTTTTGTTGGCAGGATCATTCAGCTCGCGGCGGCAATCATCGCAGAGCGCGAGGTCGGGTGTGATGAGCAGATCCACTTCCCCGCTATCATCACTCATATCAATCATAAAACCATCCGCAAGGGTTCCTTCATACGGGCTGATATGGTAGTCTGTGATGATGGCCTGCACCGGCGGTTGTTGTATCAGTGCATCATAAAAAGCCTGCACAGCAATGTCGGTGCCGCTGCAGTAAATATGCACACCATCAGAGCCATTACTCACCCTCCCGTTCAGCTGGTGCTGTACGGCCAGTTTGTGTACATAAGGCCTGAAACCCACGCCCTGTACCATTCCTGTAATATGTAGCTGATACGCAGGCATTGGCGAAACGGGGGTTAAACAGGTTGTAAGATTTTTGCTTTCAGCCAGTCGTACCATTGGCTCATGCCTTCGCCGGTGGTGCAGCTGAGTTCGATGATCTCTAATTTGGGGTTTACTTTCCGGGCATATTCCTTGGCCTTTGCTACATCGAACTTCACATAAGGTAATAAATCAATTTTATTGATGATGCACAAAGTGGATGAGTGGAACATATCCGGATACTTCAGCGGTTTATCATCGCCTTCGGTTACACTGATCACTACGGCCCGCTCCTGCTCGCCCAGGTCAAACATGGCCGGGCAAACCAGGTTGCCTACATTTTCTATAAACAGCACCGAATCAGGTAACAGTTTCATACCCTGTACGGCATGTAATACCATATGCGCATCCAGGTGGCAGCCTTTACCCGTATTGATCTGGGTAACTTTGGTACCGGTGGCATGAATGCGGTCCGCATCGTTGGTGGTCTGCTGGTCGCCTTCGATCACGGCAAAGTTTAGTTCTGATTTCAGATCGGTCAGCGTTCGTTCCAGTAAACTGGTCTTGCCCGAACCGGGCGAACTAACGAGGTTGATGGCGAGGATATTTCTTCCTTCAAAAAAACCGCGGTTGCGCTGGGCCAGCAGGTTATTCTCCTGCAGGATATCCTGCTCCACATCCACTATTTTTTTTCCGTTTCCCGGCTGCAGGGAATGATCATGCGAATGATCGTGCTCGTGAGAGTTGGGGCCACAGCCACAGGTTGCACACATAAGATGGGTTTTTGTGAGATTAATCGGGTAGTACAAGCGAACGGAGCCTGAGTTCCTTTCCGCTTTTAACCTGGCACAGATGACTGCCACATACCGGGCAACCATCGTATAAATGCGCCATGGCAAATTCCGTTTCACAGTCCAGGCAGAAAGCCTTGCCCGCGATCCGGTTCACCCTGCGTTGCGCATGTTCCAGTATCGTTCGTTTAACAGCCTGTTGCCAGGCAAAATCAAAAGAATCCATTTCAATACCGCTTAAACAGCCGATATCGAGTTCGATCTCTTCTATGGCAACAGCATCATGGCTGGCGGCCTGTGCCGTGGCCAGTTCAACAATGCTCATTACAATAGATAACTCGTGCATGTGGTACAGGAGTGGGTTAGGATTCTTTTTGTTTTCTTTTTTTCTCCCAGGCTATAAATACGCCCGTAACGGCTACGGCCGCCAGTGTTACGAGCACATGTTGCGGAGCGGTGAAATAGTGGATAATGGTGTACCCATCGGTTTCTCCATGACCCGGATGCGCCAGTGCCAGCAAGGGAGTAAGCATAGCCAGCGATGCAATGATTTTTTTCATATAAAAGTGGTTTTAGCGGATTACTATCTCCTGCAAAGTAGCAAATGAGATCCCGGATAAATATGACAATAATCATTTCCGGGGCTGATAAGCGTCATTTAAAAAGGGTATAGAGACGAGTACTTTGTACTCTCTTAAACTCACAAATCATGCCTAACGAGATCTTTCCCACCCAACAACCTACCTACTACGAAGAGGTGCAACGCAAAGGTTATAGCCGCCGCGATTTTCTCACCTTCGTCAGTATGATGACCGCCTTCATCGGTCTGGAGAACACGGCCATTGGCCAGGTAGCCAAAGCGCTGGAAACCCATCCACGGGTGCCGGTGATCTGGCTTCACTTCCAGGAATGTACCTGCTGCAGCGAAAGTTTTATCCGCTCTTCCCATCCCATTGTAGCCGATATCCTGCTCGATAAGATCTCGCTCGATTATACCGAGACCCTCATGGCAGCTTCCGGTTTCCAGGCCGAAGAAGCCATGCAGAACACCATGAAAAAATACAAAGGCGAATACATTTTATGTGTAGAAGGCAGCGTACCCATGGGTGCTGATGGGGTATACTGTATGATCGGGGGTAAAACCTCTCTCCAGATCCTGGAAGAAGCCGCCGAAAATGCCAAAGCCATTATTGCCTGGGGCAGCTGCGCCAGCAATGGTTGCGTACAGAGCGCCAAACCCAATCCTACCCAGGCCACACCTATTCATAAACTGATCAAGGGTAAACCCATTATTAAAGTACCGGGCTGTCCTCCTATCGGCGAAGTAATGGCCGGTGTGATCGTTCACCTCGTTACTTTCGACCGCATTCCGGAACTGGACCGCCTCGGACGCCCCAAAGCTTTCTACAGCAAAAGGGTACACGATACCTGCTACCGCCGCCCCTACTACGATGCCGGCCTGTACGTAGAAAGCTTCGACGACGAAAATGCCAAAAAAGGGTATTGCCTCTATAAAGTAGGTTGCAAAGGACCCTCTACCTATAATGCCTGCGGTGTTACCAAATGGAACAACGGCACCAGCTTCCCCATACAATCCGGCCACCCCTGCATCGGTTGCAGTGAAGAGAATTTCTGGGACAACGGCAGGTTCTATGAAAGAGGCTCCGCCTTTGCCGGCTTTGGTATTGAAGCCAATGCCGACACATTCGGTAAAGTGGCACTGGGCGTAACCGCCGCGGCACTGGCCGGACATGCCGTTATGACCAACGTGCGCAAGAAAAAACTGATCCGCGAAGTGGAAGACGAAGGCAAACAAAATGAACAAGAACTCAAATCCTGATTACTAACAATACAATTTGCTATATGAGTAAAAGAATTGTTGTAGACCCCATCACCCGAATAGAAGGCCACCTGCGTATAGAAGCAGATATTGAAAATGGCAAAATCAAAGATGCTTTCAGCAGTGGTACCATGGTACGTTTGCTCGAAGAAATTCTGCGCGGCCGCGATCCGCGCGATGCCTGGGCCTTTGTAGGCCGCGTATGCGGCGTATGCACTTCTGTTCACTCGCTTACTTCTGTAAGGTGTGTAGAAGATGCACTGGGCATTACCATCCCGCCCAATGCAGAACTGGTACGTAATATCATGTTCTGTGCTCAGTATATGCACGATCACGTGGTACACTTTTACCATTTACACGCCATGGACTGGGTAGACGTGGTAAATGCACTGAAAGCCGATCCGAAAAAAACATCGGAACTGGCACAGAGCATTTCCAAATGGCCCAAAAGCTCGGTAGGGTATTTCAGTGATATACAGGAGCGCATCAAAAAATTTGTGGCCAGCGGCCAGCTCGGCATTTTTGCCAACGGTTACTGGGGACACCCGGCCTATAAGCTTCCCGCCGAAGTAAACCTGATTGGCCTGGCCCACTACCTCGAAGCACTGGAATGGCAGAAAGAGATCGTAAAAATACATGCCATTTTCGGCGGTAAAAACCCGCACCCCAATTACCTCGTGGGCGGTATGGCCTGTTCCATCAGCCTCGATGATGTAAGCGGCATCAATGCAGAACGCCTGGCATATGTGCAGCAACTGCTGCAGGATGGTAAAGAATTCATTGAGCAGGTATATATTCCGGACCTGATGGCCATTGCCTCTTTCTACAAAGACTGGGGCGCTATTGGCGGCGGACTGGGTAACTTCCTCGCCTATGGCGACCTGCCGGTGAATGATTACCGTGATGAAAAATCTTACAAGTTCCCTTCCGGCGCCATCCTCAACAAAGATATCAGCAAGGTATTTGAAGTGGATCTGCGCAAAGACGATGAAGTGCAGGAATTCATCAAACACTCCTGGTACGAATACCAGGGCGGAGATGACCTGGGCCTGCACCCATGGAAGGGAGAAAGCAAAGTAAAATACACTGGTCCCAAACCA
>SCVK01000568.1 GCA_004297075.1 Chitinophagaceae bacterium | reverse complement strand
CCCGTAGGGCGCAGCGATTTCCCGGAGCCGCCTGGGGTCGACCGGGAAACACTGGACGCCCTACGGGAGAAATTGGTGCGTGCCATCGAAGCCGAAGCCAACACGATTGCAGAAGCAATGATTCGGCCGGTTGTCCGTGGCGAAATACTGCTTTTACCGGAGACTTGATGGAATTGAATGCCCGCGGGATTGGACCCTCTCGCAAGCAAAACCTCACCAGAAAGCGATCGGCGACAATGGCGCTGCGGGGGCGGATCAAAGATGAGTGTGCATCGCTGGCCCCCATCGAGCCCTTCTGGCGTGATTCAGATAGAAACTCCCGAAATCCGAACAGACCTCGGATTCATGAGGATTACGGCCACTTGGCGGCCATGACTTTATGTGTCAGAATCACAACATTAAGCCCGGAAATCTGGGATAATGTAGCGATTTTGAAGCAGTATTTCTTTTGAATGGGTGCCTCATGTTGAAGCCATCTGACGACCCTACTGCGACCGAGGACTGGAAGGGCCTCAGAGAGCTTGATCGAGCCATCGCAGAAGATCGTCTAACTGCCTACACGTGGAAGAAAACCTGGGCTGACCCTTGGGGGCGCATCAAGTTAATCGCCATCTTCGTCGGCCTCACTGCTTTTGCGGCATTCGTTGTCATCAACGATCTGATCCTCTGATCCTACCACTCTTTTACCTCGTCCGCGGCCTCCTCGCTTGCGCCCTTAGCTCCACGGGTGACAGCATCGAGGTTGCCTCTCGACTGATCGATCATCCCGCGGCCACGCGTCTGCGCCGCGCGCACCTCTTGCCTGATCCCCGATGGATCGGGACCAGCGCCAAGATTTCCTGATCCTCCGCCTCCACTCGGCCCTCTAGAGCGGACGTCGCCTTGGCTCGCAACGGTGGGTCGGCTGACCGGCGCGAACTCGGGCAGCGTCAGCTCTCCTTCGATCTCATCGTG
>SCVK01000041.1 GCA_004297075.1 Chitinophagaceae bacterium | reverse complement strand
GTTATTATTTCAAAAATGATATTACAAGCCCTATCTCAAAACCCAAATGTGCATTTTTGGTTTGCGGAATAGCTTTAATTGAACTACAACATTCATTCAAACAGAAAAATGAAAGGACCCTACTTGTAAGGTGGCACAAATTATTTTAATAAACTACTGAAATACAAGTAGTTGCAAAAAAAAACAATCTTTTTATAGATTAAGAAAGTAGCTATTCCCTGAGAAGTAATATTTTCTTTATTTACTCAGAATATTGTTTATTGATGTTTTTGAGATACTCAGAAGGTGACAGGTTAGTGGCTTTTTTGAAGAATCTATTAAAGGCAGATTTTGAATTGAACCCGCACTCATAAGCCAACGAAAGAAATGTGTATTTTTTATTTTCGGGGAGCGAAACCAATATCTTAAATTCTTGAATTCTAAGGGTATTGATATAATCATAAAAATTTACTCCCTCCAAATCATTAATAACTTGCGATAAATAGTTGGGATGAATCCCTAACCTCGTTGCTAAATCGGTTAAAGTCAGTTCTGGTTCAGTAAATAATCTTTCTGTTATCATCAAATGCTGTAGTTTCCGATGAATATCTTTTGCAGTATCTTCGTTCAAACTCGACTTGGCATATTTCTTTTTTTCTATACGTGTTTCAATCACTATCGGTTCTTCGATAATAAGCTCGTCAATTGACTCAATCTCAACATTTTGATCTGTAAATATTCCCACCTGCCTTATACCAAAAAAACCAATAAAAATTAAAAGAACAGTTGAAGTCGAGAATATCCATTTGTCACTTCCTCCTAAAATAATGATTACCCAGGTGATTCCCATTCCGTATAACAAAAACCGAAGCCAATTGAGGTTTATTTTCTCTTGATTAGAGAATTGATTAAGTATGCGTTTTTTGTGTTTGAAAAGTAAGATATAGGTACTTATAACATAGATTACACCTGAAATGCCCAGCAAAATCGTCCAATCGAGCATATAGTTTTCGTATCCTCTCCCATTGTTTTTGTAAATCATAATACGTACATTTTCAGGTAAAAACATAACTGGAAATGCTGAAAATGATATCAAGATTGGAAGTACGAAGTGCAATAGCCACCTTTTTGACTTAAATCGCTCAGGGTTTGTAAGTGCTTCTGTGTATAGATATAGCATAGGGCCATGCACAAAGGCATAGGGGAGGTTTAGCCACATCAAGTTGGGGATTGTGTATATAATTCCAGAAACAAAACTATAATATCCAAAAATGTGAATACCAATCACTATCAACCAAACCCCTAAAAAAACATCCGCACGGTTGCTGCCCTTTTTTGTAAGGATGAGTACAGCTAAAAAAAAGGCTATAAAGATACCGATGATATATTGCATAAGATTATTTTAAATAGCATTTCAAAGTTAAAATGCAATTTGCCCATTGGTTTCATTTTTTTTCAGAAGTTGGGTATTTCATCTCCGAAAAAATAAATATCCGTAATTGTCGACATCCTGTGTCAAGAAGCGTTTTATGTTCCAGCGGAGATGAAAGCTGACGCAGAACGTTTTGGCAATACCTTGTTAGCGGTTCGGACTTGGTTTATGTCGCTCGTTAATTTCAAATTACTCGTTTATAAAAATCTTGTCTAACAAATTTTTTCGCTCCCATTTATCCTTCGTCAATTAGAAAATAAAAGTCAATAATCGAAGGTCTTATTTGTCTGTCAACGGAATACTCTTGTACTCATATTTCTTAACTCTCTGGCACTCAGATGCCATGCAACCCGAACGCCCCAGTGAGTGACACAAGCGGCGATGCCATGAAAATCTATTGCTGGTGAAATGGGATGGATGCTGGATACGGGTAGCGCTAATTGTTTATTCAGTACTCACGATTGACGGTCTTCAGTCTTTAGTCTTTGGTTTGGAAGAGTAATTATTCACTCAATCACTCATTCACTCAATCGCTCATTGCTTTCCCCCGCTACAATAAAATGCCCTGCAGAAACAGATACGCAAAACTGAAATAAATGATCAGCCCCGTAACATCCACCAGCGTAGCTACAAATGGGGCGGAAGATACGGCCGGGTCGGCGCCGAGTTTTTTGAGAAAGATGGGCAGCATAGAACCGGAGAGGGTTCCCCATAATACCACACCCACCAGCGAGAAGCCTACGGTAGAGGCAATCATCATCCAGTGCGGACCGTAGAGGCCCGGTGCAATGGAATGCCACACCCCCACACGGATAAAACCAATGATGCCGAGTACGGTGCCGAGCAGCATACCACTCAATAATTCGCGGCGCAGTACCCGCCACCAGTCGGCAATGGTAATTTCGCCTACGGCCATGGCCTGTATTATGAGGGTAGATGCCTGCGAGCCACTGTTACCGCCACTGGAGATAATGAGTGGTACAAATAATGCGAGTACCACAGCTTTGGCAATTTCATCTTCAAAATACCCCATGGCCGTGGCCGTGAGCATTTCGCCGAGGAAGAGTACCACCAGCCAGCCAATGCGTTTGCGGAAAAGTTTGAGTAAGGGAATATCGAGATAAGGCTCGTTCAGCGCTTCGGTACCTCCCATTTTCTGCATGTCTTCGCTGAACTCTTCATTGGCCACCCATAACATATCATCGATGGTAACAATGCCGAGCAGTATATTATGATCATCTACCACGGGCAGGGCCACGCGGTTATTCATTTTAAATACCTGGCTGGCATGTTCCTGGTCGTCGTGCACGTTCAGGGAAACATAACGGCCATCAATGATCTCATCCACACGCTTGTCTGGCGCGGCGAGAATGATATCGCGGATCCGGATATCATCGATCAGTTCGCCGTTATCATCGATCACATAGATCACATCAATGGTTTCGCTGCTTTTGGCGTGTTTGCGGATGGTTTCGAATACTTCGTTGATGGTATTGTGACGGTAGATAAACACATAATCGGGTGTCATCAAACGGCCCACACTGTCTTCCGGGTAACCGAGCAGAGAGAGGGTGATCTTGCGTTCTTCGGGATCGAGTAATTTGATCAGGTCGCGGATAGCGGCTTTGGGTAATTCTTCGAGAAAGTCGGTACGGTCATCGGCCGGCAGCTCGTTCAGCAGTTCGGCGGTTTTGGCCGGGGGCAGTTCCTTTACAATATCGCGCTGCTGGGCAATATCGAGGATCTTGAATACACTCGAAGCCCGGTGTATGGCCATATTGGCAATGATCTGCGCCTCGTATTCGGGGTACTCGTTAATGAGTTCGGCCACGTCGCTGATATTCTGGTCGTCCAGGAATTCCCGGATCTCCAGTTTATCTTCTTTTGAGATCAGTTGTTCAAACTGCTCAAAAAGGCCGGGTTGTTCGAGTTCGAGCGACATGGGCACAAGGTAAGTAAGAATTAAAAATTAAAAATTAAAAATTGCCAGGCAAGATAGGCCGTTGAATACTAGTAGGTAACTGATTATCTCTGTGATCCTCTGTCCCTCTGCGTTCTGTGTTGAAAAAAGAATCGATGTTATTTGTGCCCTGGAATTAGCAGTTTTTTTCAACACGGAGACACGGAGATAGGGAGTTACACAGTGGAATGTGTTGCTTTACCAATCAATTGTCAATTGTTAATTGTTAATTGCTAATTTTTAATTTTGTGAAGTTTATCTTCACAACATGATCCTGCCCTGTATTGAAATAGCGCCCTCCGATTACCGTGGCCGTGGGGTGTTTGCTACGGAAGACATTCCGGCGGGTACGCTGGTGGAGGTATCGCCTGTACTGGTATTGAGTGCGGAGGAGCGGGTGGAGGCGGAAAAAACTTCTTTATACAATTATATTTTTGAATGGGGACCGGAATCAAAACAGGCCTGTGTGGCATGGGGATATTTATCCATCTACAACCATTCTTACCATGCCAACTGCCGCTATGATATGGATTTTGAAGCACAGGAAATGTGCATCACCACCGTTCGCGATATCAAAAAAGGCGAAGAACTGTTCACCAATTACAACGCGGAACCGGATAGTGAGCAGCCGGTTTGGTTTGCGGCAAAGTAGCATCGAACAGATGAACAGATGAGCAAGGAACAAGGAACAGACGATCGGAGGGTATTCAACCAGGTCTTGTTTTCTCTTCTATTTTTTGTGTTCTTTGTTCTCCCGTTCATCTGTTCCTTGCTCATCTGTTCGTCTGTTCCTCCGTTCCCTACCAATACTGATACCCCATCAACCTCGTTAATTCCAACTTGGCAATGCATAACTGGTACTCATACTGCAGCCTCGTTAGTGCGGCTCTTTGTACATTGGCGCCGGCGTTGGTGATTTCGAGGTGGGTGCCGGTACCGCTTTTTAAACGGTTGGTGGCCAGTAACTGGGCGCTTTGGGCCTGCTCGGTTTGTCCGCGGGTGTTTTTGATGCGGTCGAGGTTGGTGGCAATATCGGTCAGGGCCTGTTCAATATCTTTTTTGTAAGTACTGCTCAGGCTTTCTACTGCCATTTCATTTTGTTTGATAATGTTCTGCTGCAGTTTCTGCTGCTGTTTGTTTTTACCGCCATTGTAGATGGGCATGGTAAAAGATACACCGGCGAGATAGTTAAAACGCATATCGCCGATATAGGGAACATAGCCATTTTTGATACCAGCCGCGGCCCGCAAACCGATCATGGGTTTATCGGCCGTTCTGGTAATGGCGAGATCGCTGCTGGCCTGTTGGATCTTGTCTTTGGCCAGCATAAAATCCGGGTTCTGGGTTTGTGCGGTTGCGAGTGCATTGCTGGCATCGGTGAGGTTCACATCAAAATCAAAATCTTTACTCTTGTTCTGTTTCACACCTGTTGTGTATTCGAGCAGGTTCAGTTGTTTCTGCAGGCTGTTTGTGAGGTCAACTTTGCGGTTCTCTTCGTTATCAATGCTGGCCTGGATATTGAGCAGGTCAATGCGTAATGCGGTTCCGTTTTTCAGCTGGCTCTCCACGATTCGTTTGTTCTCGTTCAGGAAACCGAGTACACTGTCCTGTATACCGATGGCTTTCTGCAGGAACACGATATTGTAGTACACATTGGCTACCTGATAGGCCAGTTGTGCTTTTACATAGTCTACCTGGTGTTTGGCAAACTGCAGATCGTCTTTACTGCGGTTGATATTGGCCTGTAACCTCCCGAAATCGAAGAGTGCATAATTGGCATTGATGGCCCCGTTCAGGTTATGCAGTGGTGCAAACTGGAACTTGTCGCCATTAATGGGCAGTTCAATTTTCGGACGCACATAGGCATACGATGCATCGGCCGTTACATCCGGGTATTTGTTGAGTTGTGTCAGGTTAATCTTTTCCTGTGCGGTGGTAACGGTATTCTCCACTTCCTTCACCTTCGGAAAATACCCGAACGACTGCCCGATCAGGTTCTTCAGTTCCGTATTCACCTTCACCTGCGCCTGGGTAGAGAGGGCGAGAAGGAGGGTTGTGGTAATAAGTATGGTTTTCATTGTATTCATATATTTTCTTTAGCGTCAATCCGCGGATTGACGGATTATTATTTCTTAAAACATTCTATCATTCTATCATTCACTCATCCACTCATTCACTCATTATTTCTAATGGTTCTCCGCTGCTGCTTTCATCGAAGCCGCAATTTCTGCCGGCGATTTTTTCTTTACCCGTAAAAACACCACCAGCGGTATTACGAGCACAAAAAACAGGGCCGTGAGGCGGAAAGTATCGAGGTAGGAGAGATAGTAGGATTGCCGGTCGATGATGGCATTGATGGTGGCGAGTGCTTTGTTACTGGCGCCGGCCACATCGCCCGAACGGGCAATAAAACCTTGTGTAAGGGTATTACTTCTCTCGAGAAACATCTGCGATTCGCCGGTTACTTTGCTTACCAGGTCGTAACGGTGTTGCGCATATTGACGTGCGATATAGTTATTGGCCAAGGCAATCCCGAAGGCACCACCCAACTGGCGGATCATGTTATTGAGTGCAATACCCGAAGCGTAATCTTTGGGCGCAAGGCCTGCTACTGCCTGGTTGATCAGCGGTAACTGTACCATGCTGATACCCACTGCGCGCAGGGCCAGTGGGAGAAAGAAATCGCCCTTGCCTACATCCGGACTCAGGTTGGCGCTCATCCACGCATACGCTGCAAACAGCAGGAAGCCTACCACCACAAAGGGAATGGGCGATACGCCTTTACTCATGGTTTTACCGATGATGGGCATCATTACTACCGTAATCATGGTAGGGGCGAGTAGGGTAAGTCCTGTTTCATACGCCGTAAAACCGAGGGTGCGTTGCGCGAGAATCGGGAATACGAATACGGAAGTAAATAATCCCACACCCACTACAAAAGTAAAAATGGTAGTAAAGGCAAGATTACGGTTACCGAGTATTTTTAAATTGACGGCCGGGTTCTTGATACTGAGTTCGTACCAGATAAAACCTACCATACCGATAAAAGCGAGTACGGCGGTAATGCGGATAATATTGCTGCTGAACCAGTCTTCCGATTCACCTCTTTCGAGTACATACTGTAAACAGCCGATACCCACCGAGAGTAACAGGATGCCCGTATAATCGATCTTGATCTCTTTTTTCCGTTGGCCTTCGCCTTCCTTTTTATTGATGAAAGTGAGTGATAAAAAGGTAGCGAGGATCCCGATGGGGATATTGATCATAAAGATCAAGGGCCAGGAAAAATGGTCGATGATATAACCGCCCAGTGTGGGGCCCAATGTGGGACCTAACACGATACCCATCCCGAATAAACCGGAAGCGATGGGCCTGTCTTTGGGTTCGAACGCATCAAACAGGATAGCCTGCGAAGTGGAGAGCAAAGCGCCACCTCCCACGCCCTGGATAAAACGCCAGATGATCAGTTCAACCAGTGTATCCGATTGCCCGCACATATAGGAGGCAATGGTGAAGATGATCATGGATACGATATAGTAATTCTTTCTGCCGAAATACTCTGCGAGGAAGCCGGTGAGCGGAATGATGATCACATTGGCGATGGCATAGGACGTGATGACCCAGCTCATGTCTTCAATGTTCACGCCCAGGCTGCCACTCATATCGCTCAGTGCCACGTTCACTATGGAGGTATCGATCAGTTCCATTACCGCGGCGGTTACCGTGGTTAATACAATGATCGCCCTCGCAAATCCTTTAGGTGTTGCCATAGTTATAATTTACCGCTGCTGCAGGGTGTGCAGAGAGGGATAGGGTCTGTGATTTATTTTGTTTCTGCACTCACAAAAACGCTCAAGCCTGCACGCAGCATGTTGCGGTATTTATCAATGTCTTTGATCTGGATCTTTACCGGCACACGCTGCGTCACTTTTACAAAGTTGCCGCTGGCGTTATCCGGTGGCAGCAGGGAGAACTTGGCACCCGTAGCTTCACTCAGGCTTTCGATGATGCCCGTGATCTTTGTATCGGGGAAGGCATCAATTTCTATATCCACTTCTTTACCCGGGTATAATTTTTTTAACTGGTTCTCTTTAAAGTTGGCTACGATCCAGTAGGTGGTATCGTTCACAATAGAGAACAGGGGTGTACCTGCCTGCACAAACTGTCCTTCCGATACATTTTTCTTGCCGATCTTTCCTGCCTGTGGTGCATAGATCTTTGTGTAGGTCAGTTTCAGCTGGGTCTGCGCTATTTTGGCTTTTTTTACATCCAGCGCGGCAGCCGCTTTCTGTACACCTGATTGCAAAACGGCAATACGACTTTGCGCGGCAGCCAGATCGGTGCGGCTGTTGGTTAACTGCTGTGCAGCGGTGGCTACAGCAAATTTGGTGTCGTCTAACTGTTTGCGGGTAATGGCCTGGTCGGCGTAGAGGTTCTGGTCGCGCTTCAGGTCATCTTCTGTTTTTTTGTAACGTACCTGACTCAGTTCAATGTTACCCTGGTTAACACGAAGGCTTACTACCGCGTTGTTCAGTGCGGCTTTGGCGTTGATCACGTCCACTTCTGCCTGGCGAAAATCGGCTTCCATTTCGAGTAACTGGGTCTGTAGTTCTGCATCGTCCAGTTCCACTAACAGGTCGCCGGTTTTTACAGAGTCATAGTCTTTTACTGAGATATGTTTCACATAACCTGCCACACGGGGTAATACCGGGGTGATCTGTGTTTCCACCTGTGCATTATCAGTGGTTTCGTGCGTGATGGCATAGTTTACTTTCCTGTAACCGAAATAACCGGCTACCAGCAGTACCGCGATTAAGACGATGGTTTTTACGGGTGATTTTTTTTCGTTGCTTGCTGACATGTGATTGGTTGCTTGATTAGTAGGTTTTAAGTTTTAAGTTCTATGTTCTTTGTTCGTCTGTTCCTTGCTCCTCTGTTCTTCTGTTCGATTGTTCTATTGTTCGATATTCGATATTCGGTGTTCGTTGTTCCGTGTTTCCTATCTTTTGTCTGCCAGCAAATACGAATGCATCAGCAGTTTTAAATGTTTCACAAGGCGGTTCTTGAACGCCACATTGGTATAGGGATCGAAGTTGGGATCGTTATTTACGAGAATGCCGCAGAGGGGTTTGGATAACATGACCTGGTTAATGGTACCGATGAGGGTAGCCATGGTTAGTTCGGGATCTACTTTGCGGAAGACTTTTTTCCTGATGCCCTGATTGATGATGCTGTGTAATACGCTGGTGTTCCGTACAAAAATTCGGATGATGCCATCGTGCAGTGCCTCGCGTTCTCTTTTCAGGAGCTCCTGGTGCAGGATGCGGTGAAAAGAGGGGTGGGCAAGGATCTTATCAACATAGTTATCAATGATCGCATCGATCTTTTCGATCTCGGTCATGGAAGTGTTGGCATGGATCTCATCCAGTTTGCCCCGCATAAAAGAAGCCCGGTATTCTACAATGGCTTCAAAAAGTTTTTCTTTGGAACCGAAATAGTAGTTCACCATTGCCACATTTACATCGGCTCTTGCCGCCAGGTCGCGGATGGAACTGCCATCAAACCCCTTCTCTGCAAACAATTCGATCGCAGTGAGGATGATGTGTTGTTGTTTGTCTGAGAGCACCTGTTCGGGAAAATCTTTTGTCATAGCCTTCTTTTGAAGGCGCAAATTTTAAACAAATGTTTGAATTAATCAAACGTTTGTTTAAAACTCGGTAAATTTTTTTTTTCCTCCGGCAGGCTGGATCGCTGTTACTGATTGATTATCAGGCCAGAATATCGTTTACGTTTTTCCGGATATTTTCTGCCATTCTGTGCATGGGCAGGTCATTTTCATCCTTCCCAAAGGGGTCTTCGATCTCTTCGGCAATCATTTCCAGGCTTCCGAGCACATAGGAAATAAACGCTACTACCGGAATGGTGAAGTATCCCAGGGTAAGTGGAAAACCGAGTGGTAAACTCAGGATATAAAAGAAAAGGAATTTTTTAATGAACACACTATACGAATAAGGGATGGGCGTATTCTTGATGCGTTCGCAGGCACCGGTAATATCGAGAAAAGAAGTTAATTCGGGGTTCAGCATCAGCAACTGGTAATCGCTGATCTTACCATCGCGGTGAAGGAGATTGATCTTGTTCATGAGTAAAGTGACGACCTGGTTGGGGATATGTTTACTCGTATCAAAATCCGGGATTTCCGGATGGGGCTGTTCATCCAGCGAGAGTCGGGTTCTTTCATTCAGCAGGTGTTGCCGCAATTCGTCGGCAAAGAGGGCAATCAGTTTTTTGAAGAAAAGGCGGTTTTGGTCATCATCAGTCGGTAAAAAACTATTCAGCTTGATGGCAAGGTTACGGCTGTTATTAACGAGTGCCCCCCAGAGTTTTCTTCCTTCCCACCAGCGGTCATAGGCCGTATTGGTGCGGAACACCAATAACATCGAAATGGCAAAACCGAGCAGACTGTGCATGATGGTGATATTCTTTACATGGCTGCCCAGGTCCATGTGCAGGTATTCGAGCTGCAGAAAAGAGACCAGCCAGGAATAAAGTGCCACAAATATGATCACGGGAAACAGGCGGCGCACCGTATCGGCCTTGTGAAAACGGAAGATAAAGGGGAACATACCCCGGGGATTGTAATTGATCATACGCTAAAGTAATAAAATCTCTTTGGCCGTTCAGTGGTTCTTTTGCTAAGTTTGGTTAGCTAAATTACCTGTTATGCTTCGTTTCCTTTTCACACTTTGTTGCCTGTTTGTTTCCTTCTTACTACCGGCTCAAAAAGCCAGTATCCCTGCTTATACCGGTTATGCCGTTCCGGCAGAGGGGGATGAATCGGATCTGTTCTCTGTTGAAAAAGGGTTACACTGGACAGACGCCAGGCAGGTGATCAGCTATTCTTTTTATGTACGCAAAGCAGGTAAACTGGTCATTCAGCTGCAGGCCAAAAATGCAGTGGCGGGTTCGCAACTGGTCATGTCTTTTAATGGGAAAGCCAAAATGCTGAATATTCCTGCCGGTAAAGATTTTAAACAATTATCTGCTGGCATCTTTGAAGTGAAAGACAGTGGTTTTTACACGCTCCGTTTTAAAGCGCTGAAGAAAGCAGGTAAAACAGTGGCCGATATCCGGTCGATAGAACTGTCGGGCACGGCAGCCGATATCCATTTCAATCCCCAGCCATGCCGTAATGCGGCATCGGTTCACCTGCGCTATCCTTTGCCCGATTCGGTAAAAGCAGTGTCTTTTTATAACGAGATCACTATCCCCGAAGGTGCTGATCTGCTGCACAGTTATTATATGGCCTGTGGTTTTGTGAGAGGTTATTTCGGGATCCAGGTAAATGGCCCGGCTGAACGAAGAGTGATCTTTTCTGTCTGGGATTCGGGCAATGAAGCGGTAGACCGTAATAAAGTAGCCGACTCCAACAAAGTACAACTACTGGCCCAGGGAGATGGGGTGATAGCGAATGATTTTGGAAATGAAGGTACCGGTGGTCATAGTCATTGGGTGTACAACTGGAAAGCAGGGGTTACCTATCCATTCATGGTAACGGCGTTAACTGATAGTGCCACACAAACAACCATTTATACCGGGTATTTCTTTATCCCGGAATTACAACAGTGGAAACTGATGGCCAGCTTTAAAGCGCCCCACGATGGTAAAACATTGCGTAACCTGTATTCTTTCAACGAAAATTTTGTGGGTGTGAACGGACAGTTATACCGTAAAGCCTTGTTCGGTAACCAATGGGTACAGCGCGAGAATGGCAGTTGGAAAGAACTGACACAGAGTACTTTTTCCTACGATGCCACCGGAAAAGCCGGCGACAGGATCGATTATGGCGGAGGGGTAGAAAACGAAAAATTTTATCTGTGGAACGGTGGTTTTCAGAAAGCCAATGCAGTATATGGGCAGGTATTTGTAAGAACGGCAACAGGCAAACGCCCGGCGATTGACTGGACCAAAAATGCAGACAGTGCCAGCCAGGCCACCAAAGACAAAGCGATGATCTTTGAAGCAGTTGCCCGTAAACAAATAGATACTACCGGTTCTGTAGAAGGCGTGTATTATCAGATACTGAAAGAAGGAACGGGTGAGTATGTGGCGGTGAGTGATACAGTGACCGTGAATTATAAAGGCAGCCTGCTGAAAGACGGCAGCATTTTTGACCAGACCCGCGACAGGCCGGCTACTTTTCCCTTAAAGCGGCTGATCAAAGGCTGGCAGATAGCGGTACCTAAGTGTAAAGTGGGTGGTACCATCCGCATTATCATCCCTTCCGGGTTAGCGTATACCATCCGCAGCCGCAGCAAAGCCATCCCGCCCAATAGTGTGTTGGTATTTGATATTGAAGTATTGGCTGTGAAAAAATAGCTCGACACAAAATAGGTATTGGGCAACACCTGATCCTCCCTCCGCGCCTTTGCGCCTTTGCGTGCAATTTTTCTCGCAAAGGCAAAGGCACGGTGTTTTTTAGTTATTCAAAACAATGTGTATCTTGATCATTCAACCCAATTCGTATGAGAAAGATAATGGTTGGCCTGGTGACCAGTCTGCTTAGTCTAACGGCCTTCTCCCAAAAAACACCCACACCCGCCATTCCGGAACTGATACCTGCCGGTGTAGAAGTAACTGTAACCAAAAACAGCGTAGTAGCTGATGGCAAAAAGATCGACTACACGGCGCATACCGGTTACCTGAACCTGAAGAACGATACCGGTAAACTGATTGCCAAAGTATTTTTCACCTATTACCGGAAAGATGGAGAAGAGGCCGGTAAACGTCCCGTTACTTTCACGTTTAATGGTGGTCCGGGTTCTTCTTCTGTGTGGTTGCACATGGGCGGACTGGGCCCCAGGCGTGTATTGATGCAGGATGATGGCACTGCCACAGCGCCTCCTTATCAATACATCAGCAATGAATATACCTGGCTGAATAAAACCGATCTCGTGTTCATAGATCCGGTATCCACTGGTTTTAGCCGTGCTGCAGCGGGCGAGAGTCCCAAACAGTTTCATGGCTATGTAGAGGATATTTCATCGATGGGTTCTTTTATCCGGCATTTTTTATCGAGATATGAAAGATGGGGTTCGCCCAAATACCTGGCGGGCGAAAGTTATGGTACTACGCGTGCAGCGGGTTTGTCTAAATTTCTGCAAGACAGGCACCGGATTTTCCTGAATGGTATTTTCCTCATTTCTGCCGTACTGAATTTTGGTACCAATGATTATTATGTAGGTAATGATCTGCCCCGTGCTTTATACATCCCTTCCTATGCAGCAGCTGCCTGGTACCACAAAAAACTGGCACCGGCTTTACAGGCCGATCTGAAAAAGACCTTAAAAGAAGCGGAACAATTTGCCCTGGGCGAATATGCATCGGCACTGCTGAAAGGTGGCTGGTTAACCGATGCGGAGAAAGATGCCATTGCCACTAAAATGAGTTATTATACAGGGCTGAGCAAAGAGTTCTGTTTACGCAGCAACCTGCGGGTAGAAGAAAACCGTTTCTGGAAAGAACTACGCCGGGCTGATGGATTGATCATTGGCCGTTTGGATGCCCGTTTCACCGGCCGCGACCTGGACGATGGGGGCGAGGGCTTCAGCTTTGATCCTTCCTTTGCCAATATTGATGGTCCGTTTACCGCTACGATCAACGATTATTTTCAGAAAGAACTCAACTTCAAGGAAGAGAAAGGGTATAATATTTTTGGCGATGTAGGTCCGTGGAATTACAATAATGTTCAGAACCAGTTCCTGAACGTAGCCGAAAGCCTGCGCGATGCCATGTCTAAGAACCCGGCATTAAAAGTGTATCTCGGTTGCGGTTACTACGATTTTGCCACACCTTATTTTACCGCGCAATACGATCTGGAACACATGTTCCTCCGACCCGAGCAGCGGAAGAGTGTAAAAGTATACACCTATGAATCCGGACACATGTATTACATCCACAAACCCGCTTTGCAGCAGTTTAAGCAGGATGTAGATGCGTTTTTTAACTGGAGCAGCAATGTGAAATAGCGAAAATCCCGGCATTGGCCGGGATTTTTATTTTTTTCAGATTCTATGACAGCCGTCATTTGTTTAACCAAGCATTTTTTCTTTTTTTGTACAAACAATCGCCACCATGAAAACAGCCCGCCAGTTATCCGTTGCCTTACTTGTGGTTCTCTGTATCACCGCATTGTATGGCAGTTATCACATGATCACCGACCCTACCGGTGTATCGCTGGGTCTGCCTTTTTACCTGCTGAACGGTACCATGTTTACTGATTACCTGATGGCAGGGTGGGTGCTGCTGGTGGTAGTGGGCCTGTTCAGTATGTATACCATGGCACAGGTATTACGGAAGGGAAAACGTTATTCGTTTCTCATTATGTTGCAAGGCGTATTGTTGGCTTTGTTTGTAACGGTACAGATGTTTCTGCTGGGTGACACTTTTCTGATTCAGTATGTGTACCTGTTTATCGGGGTGTTATTAATTGGCTTAGGAGCCATGCAAAACCAGCGCCGGATTGTGGTAGAAACAGAGAAAGACGCCCACCCGGTATTAAAACTCAAGAGCCACCACCACAAACACCGGAAACACAAATAAACTTAGTGCTGTGTACTGAAAGCAAGGTACACGCCATTGGTCCAGCCAAAACCGTCCTGGTTGGGATATTCACCGCCGCCGGCTTTGCTGTTGGTATCCGTTACATTGTATTTCTCCATCATTTTGCCGGTAGCCGCATATACTTTTTCATTGTTGCGCATCCAGTTGTCTTTGATCTGCCGGGCAAGTGCCTTGTGTTCGTAAGGTACCCGATGAAATGCCTGGTAAGCGATCCATTGTAAAGGCGCCCAGCCATTAGGTGCATCCCATTGCTGCCCGGTATTGCGCAGCGTGGTGCGTAAGCCGCCGGGCTGTAGAAAATTTTCTTCTACCACTTTGGCTACGCTGGCAGATTGTTCGAGATCGGCTATGGGGAAATAAAGCGGGAATACAGCAGCCAGGGTATATTGTTCGGATAGTTGTTGTGTTCTGAACTGGTAATCGAAATAAAATCGTTTCTCCTGGCTCCAGCAATAGGTCTGTATGGCTTTTTTTCTCTTCACAAAATTGTCCAGCATTTGCTGGTCTTTTTCTGCCTGGCCCAGTTTTCCGTACATGATCGATAATAACATTTCCATCGAACACAGGAGGCAATTCAGATCTACCGGAATGAGGTCAGTGGTTTGGATGGTTTGCATGGTCTCCCCATCGCTGAACCAGCGGCTGCTGAAGTCCCAACCCGATTCTGCCGCTGCGCGGATATGGCGGTATACTTCCTGTGGATCACGACCGGAGGATTCGGCCAGGTGTTTGTCTTCTGTAAATGCCTCCGGCCGGGGGGTGTCCATATCATCCCAATAACGATTCAATACAGCACCGTCGGGCATTCTTACCACACGCCGGTAACTGGTTTGTGTATCGGAGAGTTGGGAAATACCATCCATCCAGAAAGCATATTCTTTTTCCAAAGGAGAGAGGTACTTACCCAGTATTTCTTCGCCTTTCTCTTCCATCAATAATAAAACCATTGATGCAAAAAAGGGCGGTTGCGAGCGACCGAGATAATAACTGCGGTTACCATTGGGAATGAAACCAACAGTATTGATCAGGTACGCAAAATTGTTGACCATGTTCTCGATAAGATCCACCCTTTTGGAAACCTGTAATCCCAGCATGGTAAAATAACTGTCCCAGTAATACACTTCCCGGAACCTGCCGCCCGGAACAATATAAGGATACGGTAAAGGAATCAATGTACCCGCCTGCTGATCGGGTGTACGGGTAAGTACGTTCCACAGTTCTGCTAAATGGATGTGGATGGGCTTGTTGCCCGAACGATAACTGTTATCTGCTTCGGCCGGTAATCGAAAATGGGTTGCTACAAACTGGCGGAGATCAAAATCCGGTGCGGGTCTGGCTGCTGTATAAGCTGCCATAATAGCTGCAACGGGTTGCAATGGAATGGCATCTACAAAAAATTTTGAATCGGCAAACAGCCCACTCATCTGTACTTCCTCGTACAAGGGGGATAGTTCCTGAACTGTGAGATAAGTGGCTGCCTCCATGGATTAGGATTGATTTGCCTGCGCCAGTTTGAATTTGTTCTGCAGACGTTTAAAAATAAACAGACAGGTAATAAGAATAGCCATGGGGATGAGTGAAAAATAAAACGCGGTTTGTCCGCCATAACTCTCAAAAATATGCCCGGTAATAATAGAACCCGTGGTACCACCCAGCGCGGAGAAGATGATGATCAGTCCGCTCATCAGTCCATGTTTCTGTACAGGTAAAGTACTCAGGATCACAGAATTCACTGCCGGATAAATAGGGGCAATCAGTAAACCGATCAGGGGAAAGATAAAGGCCGCTATCGGTGCCGTACTCCAGCCGGTAATAGGTGTACCGGAAACATTCGATGCCAGCGGAATAGCCACCAATACCAATGCCGCTGCCAATACCAGGCAACTGGCCAGTACGAGGAACCAGTTTAGTTTCTTCAACACAAGTCCGGCAAGAAAACGCCCTACTGCCGTAGATCCTGCCAGTATGCTGGCCATCTGGATACTCAGCGCAGCCGGTAATAGCAGTACCTTATTATTAAAAGTAGGTAACCAGCTCATGATACTCTGTTCGATCAGTACATAAAAAAAAGCGCAGAAAATAAAAACGAGTACAATGGGCGAAACCATCAGCCGGAACATTTTTCCAAAATCTGCGAGCATGGAACCATTCTCCTGGTTTCTGATGGAAGATTCATCCAGCGGGGCACTCAGCAATAACAGGAAAGCTGCGAGTGAAATGCCTCCCAGTACATAATACACTTTCAGCCATTGGGTTGATTGCGGGTTGGTATCATCCACAAAATAACCGAAGATGAAATAACCGGTCAGGATCCCGATCATGAAAAAGGATTCGATAAAATTCATCAGACTGATATGTTCTTTCTCATTGCGTGTAACGAGTCCGATGGTGCTGTATACCGACATCTTGATCAGCGCAAAACCGGAACCTACCGCGGCGAATAATAATTTAGTGGTGAGAAAACTGGCCGTAAAAGGCATCATAAAACAAACCGCCGTTACAAAGCCCAGTGCAATCAGCATGGCATTTTTATAACCGATACGGGTGATATAGGAAGAGATCAGAAAAGATACTATTGCAATGCTCAGATCCTTGAATGCTTCCAATACCGAAGCCGATCCCTGCGATACGCCGTAATTGTTCTGCACCTGCAATATTACCGTGCCTACACTGTTCAGCAGAATGGCGAACACGAAATAGTTGAGAAAAAGCGAGGCTTTGATCTTCCAGTTCTGCATAACGTGTTTTTAGTAATGAATAATGTGTTATTTAGCGAGTAACTGTAAACAAACGGGACTGGGTACTGCTACTTTCTGCAGGGTTGGCTGCAAAAGACCGGTTTCGGGGTTTCTTTTGAATATGACAATATTGTTGGTTTTCTGGTTGGCCACGATCAGAAAATTACCCGTAGGGTCGATGATGAAATTACGTGGCTGGGCACCTTCTACAGACTGGTAGCCAATGCTGTTGAGTTTGCCGCTTTTGGGGTTTACAGAAAAGATGGCGATATTATTTTCCTCGCCACGGTTAGAAGCATAAAGAAATTTACCGTCGGGCGATAGATGAATATCCGCACTGCCGGGCTGGCCCGTAAATTCTTCCGGATGTGTGGCAATGGTCTGGATATTTTTCATGGTTCCCTTGTTATAGGCAGATACGGTAACGGTACCTGTCATTTCTTCCAGCCGGTAAACAATAGATTGGGTAGGATGAAAAGCCACATGACGTGGCCCGCTGCCGGGTGCAGAAGCACTGAATGCTGGAACCGCCGGCTGCAGGGGTTTGGAGGCAGTAGCTATAAAATGGTAACTCATGATCTTATCCATGCCCAGATCAGGTGCCAGAATGTATTGGTAGTCGGGCGAGAAAAAAGTGGAATGTACATGAGCCGATGCCTGCCGGGCCTGATTGGGGCCGGAGCCTTTGTGTTGTATCAGCTGTGCATAGGGTTGGATGCTGCCGTCTGTGCGGATGGGAAAAGCGGCGAGACTGCCACCGCTGTAGTTGGCCACCACGGCCCATTTACCCGAAGGATGCACTGTAATAAAACAGGGATCATCTCCTCCACTGGCCTGCTGGTTCAGCAACTGCAGTTTACCTTTGGTTTTATCAAATGCGAAAGCACTTACCCTGCCTGGATTTTCGCGGCCTGTTTCATTTACGGCGTATACAAAATTGCCATTGGGAGATACCGCCAGAAAAGACGGATTGGTGCAGCTATCGGTATTACTTACCCATTGCATTTCCCCGTTTTGGGCATTGAACTGGTAAACATAAATGCCTTTGCTTTTACCGGTGGTATAAGTGCCTACAAAAAGATAATACTGTTGGGCATGGGCAGAAAGGGAAATCAGTCCAAAAAACAAAGCAAGCAGGTACCGCATAAAAGTCTTTTTAGGAACCGTAAGATAAAGATTGCCTGCGAGATAAGAAAGCCGCTATGATAAATGTTTGGATCCTGCTATCAGGCCTGTTAAAACAGGTGTTGCAGCATGAATACACCCACGCCACCGGCAAAACCTACCAGGGCCAGCCAACTGATCTTTTTGAGGTACCACATAAAATCGATCTTTTCGATGCCCATTACGGCCACACCGGCGGCAGAGCCAATAATGATCATACTACCTCCGGTACCGGTGGTCAGTGCGAGGAACTCCCAGAAAGGATGATCGGTGGGGTAGGTAGCCAGATCGTACATACCCTGCGAAGCGGCTACCAGCGGTACATTATCTACGAGTGCAGATAAGATACCCAGTGTGATGCCGATCAGGTAATCGTTCTGTAAAGTATTACTGAGAAACTGTGCCAGCTGTGTTAACAACCCGATAGATTGCAAAGCTGCTACGGCCAGTAAAATACCCAGGAAAAAAAGAATGCTCGAAGAGTCGATCTTCTGCAGGGCGCGGGCCACATTGTATTTTTCTGCCAGTTCAGGTTCTTTTTCTTTGTGAAGCAGGGTAGTGATGATCCACATACAACCCAGTGCCAGCATCATACCCATAAACGGGGGTAAATGCGTAACCGTTTTAAACGCAGGTACAAAAAGCAGAAAACCGATACCGGCAGATAAAATGATGGTTCCTTCTCTTTTCTCTTTCTCGGTACTGTTGGCAATGGGATGAAGGGCCAATGTTTTTCCGGCAAATTTCCGCGCAATGATGGCAGCGGGCAGGATACCTACCACCAGGCTGGGCAGGATCAGTTGTTTGATGATACTGAGGGCGGTGATCTGTCCGCCGATCCATAACATGGTGGTGGTAACATCTCCCAGTGGCGACCAGGCACCGCCTGCATTGGCAGCAATCACGATCATGCCGGCAAACCAGAGTTTGTCTTCTTTGTCTGTGAGCAGTTTGGCACAGAGAGAAGTCATAACGATGGCCGTGGTTAAATTATCCAGCAGGGCGGAAAGAAAAAACGTGATGCCGGCTACCAGTAATAATAAGGTTGATTTTTTGGTAGAAGTGATCTTCTGTGTAATGATCTCAAAACCATTATGCGAATCAATCAGTTCTACAATCGTCATGGCACCCAGCAGAAAAAACAGGATAGAGGCAATCTCGCCCAGGTGGTGCATCAGCTCTTCTACAGCATGGTGGGGGTTATCTCCCTGCAACAGGTAAATGGTCCAGCATACTACCCCTGTAATCAAAGCCGGGGCAGCTTTATTCAGTTTCAGCGGATGCTCAAATGCAATGGCAAGATAACCCAGTACAAAAACCGTAATCAGCAGTATGGTGGCCATAATAGCAGCAGTTAAATGATCTATCCAAAGTTATCTGATATTTGGATAGTTTCGGCAGCCCGGGCAATTTCTTATATTCGTGAGATGCGTTACTCTTTATTCACGAGTGCACTGCTGCTGATGCTGCTCACTGCCTGCCATTCTCCGAAGCCTATGCAACCTGTTACGATTACCCATGCTTTCCGGTTATTACCGGGACAGGACCTCAAAGAATCCATTGAATTATATGTAAAGCAACACCAGATCGCTGCGGGCTGGATAGCCACAGCAGTGGGTAGTCTGACAGAGTACCAGATCCGGTTTGCCAACCAGGAAAAGAGCTATAGTGATAAAGGCCATTTTGAAATTGTGAGTCTGGTAGGGACCGTATCTGTGAATGGATCGCACCTGCATGTGTCGCTTTCTGACAGTACCGGCAAAACGATTGGCGGACACTTGCTGGATGGTTGTAAAATATACACCACAGCCGAAATTGTGATCGGAGAAAGTAAAGAACATGTGTTTAACCGGGAAAAAGATGGTTCCACACCCTGGGAGGAATTACAGGTGAAACCGGCAAAACAGTAAAACCATTACTGTTCCTGTTATGTAAATTAACAAAGCGTATTCGTCAGCAGTTTCTATTTTCGTTCACCTAAAGTTGTATATGATAGTGAGAAAAATAAGTTGGGTAGTAATGGGTTTACTGCTGTTGCAAACAGCCAATGCCCAGAAAAACCTGGTAACCGGTGCCTGGTTTGGTAATCTGCTGCGCGAAGATGGCAAACAGATCCGGTTTCATTTTGATCTGAAAACAGAGAACCAGAAAACGGTCATGTACATTATCAATGCTGCGGAAAAGATCCGGGTGGATAAGATCAGGTACAGTGCCGATTCGGTATGGATTGATATGCCGGTTTTTGAATCTTATTTCCGTGCCAAACGGATCTCTGATCAGCGCTGGGAAGGAAGCTGGACCAGTGCCGGTACGGCTCAATGGTCTGTAATGCCTTTTGTTGCAGAAACACAGGCCACGGTTAGCGCACCCGCACTGGTACCGGCAGTAACCGACCTCACCGGTAAATGGGCGGTTACTTTAACCAGGCTCAATGGCACCACAAGACCCGCTATCGGCGATTGGCAGCAGAAAGGCAATGTATTGCGGGGAACCGTACTGGCGCCCTCCGGCGATTACCGTTACCTGACGGGTTATGTAAGCGGAGATGAATTGCAGTTAAGCACTTTCGACGGATCACATGCTTTTTTATTCACGGCAAAAATCAATAGTGCCAACCAGATCAGCGATGGTATGTTTTATTCCGGCGCTACCGGTAAAGAACCCTGGGTGGCCGAAAGAAATGAAAATGCCTCTCTTCCTGATGCTGCAGCGGTTTTTATGAAAGAGGGAGAAGACAGGTTGCGCTTCCGTTTCCGTGGTCTTGATAAAAAATGGGTATCCATTAGCGATGCCAGGTTCAAAAATAAAGTGGTAATCATACAGATCATGGGCTCCTGGTGCCCGAACTGTATGGATGAAACCGCTTTTTTGAGTGAGTACTATCGAAAGAACAAACAGCGGGGCGTAGAAGTGATCGGGCTGGCCTATGAGTACAGTACCGACTTTGAAAGATCGCGGAGCAGCCTCCGGAAATTCAAAGACCGCTTTCAGGTGCAGTATCCACTCCTGATCACGGGTGTTACCGTTTCTGATACCTTACGTACCGAGAAAACATTGCCGCAGCTAACACCTATCAAAGCATTTCCTACTACTATTTTTATCGGTAAGGATGGCAAAGTAGCAAAGATCAAAGCAGGTTTTAAAGGCCCGGGAGCAGGAGCCTATCATGCGGAACTGAAGAAAGAGTTTGCAGCTACTATTGACCAGCTGTTGAAAACACCTGTGAAATAAAATGGCCGGCAGAAGAATCCACCGGCCTGTTTTACAACCTGCCTGAGAAAATTTATTTTCCTTTGGGTATTTCTGCAGCCGAAGGCTGCGCCTCCATCATTTTTTCAAGTATTGCTTTGTATTTTTCTGCGTCATTGTTGCCAGGATCCAGTTCCAGTATTTTATCATAACAGGAAAGGGCGTCGTCATATTTCTTTTCCTTGTTCACTTTAAAAGCGGCAATATATCCGTAAGCCTGTATCAGCCATTTTTTGGTGGTAGCATTGGAACTGTCTTTCATGCCAACTTTAATCAGGTCTTCATAATGTGGTATGGCAATGCCGGTTTCCATGGCAGTATCTATCGCTGCGTTGGAACGGGCTCTCCAGTAATAGCCAAAACTCTGTTCCGGGTATTTTTTTTCATAGATGGCAAAAACACTGTCGGCCATGGGATACTGCTGTGCATTATAATTAGCTACTCCCCAACTGAATATATCAACATTGTTCAGGCTGGTACTGTCAAGCTGGTAAAGTTGCTGATACCAATATGCCTGTTTGTTGTATGCTTTCTGTGTTTTATAGAACTGAGCAATTTTTTTTACGATAGCGGTTTTCTTGGCGGTTTCTTTTTCTACCTGTACAGCTTTCTCGTACCAGATAGCAGCTTCTGCTTCTTCTTTTTTGGCGGTACTGATCTTTGCCATCAATTCAAAGTCGCTGGCCGCATAATTACTGTCATTCTCAGCAGAAAAATATTTTTTCAGACTCTCTTCCGCCATTTGGTTATTGTTTTCGGCATCATAACTATAGGCCAGTAGTTTGTATATTCTCGGTTTGGGTTTATTAGCCGTAGCGGTAATCAGTTCATTGGCTTTCTGAATGGCATCCGTGTATTTTTTTGATACATAGTAGAGATCTGTGAGCAGATAGTCGTTTTTGATAGTCGGATCACTGTGCGAAATATAGTTCTGCAGGTATTCGAGTGCTTTGTTTACATCTTTATAATAGCTGGCAAGGTATAGTTGAAAATACACCGGTCCGAATGAAGGGTCTGCTTTAATGGCCTTGTCATAGTATTCGGTAAATACTGATTCGTTGTTTTGCGTCTGGTAAATTTTCCCCATTTTATAATAGGCTACCGGATTACTATTGTCAAGTTCTGCGGCTTCCTGATAATTTCTAAAAGCTTCTGAACCATTATACATTTTCCGGTAGGCATCTCCGATGGCCATGTAAACGGCTGCATTTTTTCGCTCTTTCCTGGCAGCTTCTGTTAGCATGCCAAGCGCGTAATTCAGGTTACCATGCGGTGCATCGATATTGGCTTCAGCGATAGCCAGTTGTACCAGCGGATTTTTTTTTCGGGATGTTCCCAATGCATCCGTGAATAAACGTTGTGCCTGCAGGGAATCGCCTTTATAAAGAGAAATACAGGCATGTGTGATCTTAGACATGGGTTGATCCTGTATCGAAGCAGGAAGGCCGGTAAAATAGCTGCTTGCTTTTACCGTGTCATCCTGAGCCAGGGCAGTGCGTATTAACCAATACCAGTGTAATACCTGTTCCGGCTCACGGGTGGTTAATTCTTTCAGTTTTGTTTCGGCAGATTGGTACCGTTCGTATTGATAGTCCTTTATCGCATCTGCAAGTGTTTGCCCAAAACCAGTGCAATAGGCTGCTGAGCTTAGCAGGAGAATCCATATTTTTTTCTTCATGTTGTTGGTTTATGCAGTTGTTGATAAATGAGGTTTCATGGTTATAATACAGGCTGAAGAAAACAACAAGCGTAGATTTTCCTTTTTTTCTTCGAGCCATTCTGAAAAGGAATGTTTTTTTTCCAGGTTGATCAGAATCAGATCCGCCCTTATCTGTTCCCCGTAATCCAGGATGGCCTGCGGCGCCTGTTTACCGAGGAATACCTTGTAGAGCGGAAGATGTCCGGATTCGGTCAGGTTCTTAAAAGTCTGGTAAAAAGAATCAGAGACATGCTGCATATTGGTGTCAGCATTATCCAGTGCTGTAGCAATATAGATCTGGGCATGATACCTGGTAGATACATCCAGCGCAATCTGGATGCGTTTTGCCGGCATACAGCCGGTAATGGGAATGAATACCGACCGGATACCCTGTACCAGTGATTTATAGATGAAAAGGAGTACCGGAACATTCATTTTGATACACAGGCGATGATAAAAGAAATGTGCATGCGAAAGTTGTGATGAATAGTTTTTATGCTGCACATTCATTACCAGGTCAATCTTTTCAGCAATGAAATATTTTTTGAACCGTACTGAAAAATTTTTCCTGAATATAGTGTTTGAAATGATTCTGAATTTCCCCTTCAGCTGAGCTACTTTCTGCTTCAGTTCATCCATTTCCTTTTCACAGGAGGCAGCTGAATCTCCTGTCAGGGAAGAAAATGTATTTTCGGAACATTTAAGCAGGTGAATACGCGTGTTTTTCTGGCCAAAAATCAGCAAGGCTTTTTCAATAGCCAGACAAACGGTTTCGTCATCTTCGAAGCTGATTAATATGTTGGTAAAAGGCATCATCGGAAACGAATATCTTTCCTGACGATTAAAAGGTAATTATAGTGAGGTTAGAATAATATTAGAATTCAGTAAACGCTGTGGTGCCGGATGCGCTCAGACCTTGTGAAACCGTTGTGCAATGGGCAGACCGATCCGGAAACGGGTGCCTTTGCCGGCGATACTGTCGATATCAATACTGCCTTTGTGCAGGTTAATGATACGCAGTGCCAGCGGCAGACCCAGTCCGAAGCCATGTATATGATTCGTTTCTGAGGTTCTGTAGAATGGCTGGAATATCATTTTTTTATCTTCGTCACTGATGCCCGGGCCATTATCGCTGATACTGATCAGCAGCTTATCGTCTGAAAATCCAAGGGAGATATTGGCAAGATGATCTGGTGAATATTTGCAGGCGTTGATCGCAATATTTCTGATGGCACTATATAATAAATCTGGATTGCCGAATATCAAAAGACCATCTTCATTGTCAGGGAAATTATCAAAATGCAGTTGCGCATGAAATGAAGATTCTATTTTTTTCAGCTCCGCAGGAAGTTTCATGATCAGTTCATCCATTCTCACCAATGTAAGTTCCATTCCATTTGAGGTGCCGGTAGCTTTGGCAATTTCCAACAGACTACGTGTTAGCTGTGTAAGGTTGCGTACATCCTCATGCACAGACCGGAGAACTGTTTCATATTCTTGGGCGCTGCGTTCATTCTGTAAGGTTATTTCGAGTTGACTCAATATAGAAGTAAGGGGCGTAGATAATTCGTGGGATGCATTTGCGATAAAATGACGTTGTATGTCAAACGATTCTTCCAGCCTTGTTAACAGATCGTTGAATGTAGCCGATAATTCGTGTATCTCATCTTTTGTTTTGGACAATTTGATCCTTCTGGCGAGGTTTTGCGAAGAGATCTCTTTTACTTCTCTGGTGATATTCTGTATCGGGGACACTATATTCACAGAAAAGACGCTTCCTGAAATCACAGTAATTAAAATGCCTGAAAAAAAACTGATCATAAGTATGATACGCAGTTGAGACAATTTTTCCAGTCCGCTTTTGTCAATGGCAGAGGCAACAAGTACGTAACGGTGATTCTGATAATTGTAATTGATTACCAAACCTTCTTTGTTGCCATCTGTAAAATGATAATCGCCCCTGTTACGGGCTTTTTCTAACCCTATACTGTCAAGGGTTGCGGCTGTTGTATTACTGTCTGCATATTGATATAATTTCTGCCCCCGATCGTCATAAATGACCACACTTTTTTCTTTGATGGTAATCATGGTTGTTTCGTCGATCCTTTGCAGCAGGTTGGTATCTATTCCTTCTACTTTCAATAGCAGGTTGGCCGTAGTAATGGCTCTGTTTTGAATTCTTCTGGTAAAATCTTTCTGTCTGTTCAGGTCTGAGAAATAATAAATAGATGTACATACGATCAGCAGGATCAGACTTACCACAACCGAAAATAGTATTGTTATCCTGTATTTGATCTTCATTGTTAGTACTCTTTAAGAACATATCCCATCCCAATCTGGGTGTGAATGAGTTTATCAGGAAATTGTTTATCAATCTTGTTACGCAGGTAATTAACATACACATCAATTACATTGGTTTTGGTGTCGAAGTCAATATCCCACACATTCACAGCTATATCAGCCCTGGATACCACCCGGTTTTTGTTGCGCATCATATATTCAAGTAATTGAAACTCTTTAGCCGTAAGAGAGATGACATGGCTATTTCTTTTAACTTCTTTCGTATCCAGGTTCATTTCCAGATCATTGATGCGGAGGATGTTTCCTGTGGGCAATTGCTGGTGCTGGGTTCTTTTTAAAAGGGCCCTGATCCTGACCAGTAATTCCTTGAACTCAAATGGCTTGATCAGATAGTCGTCGGAGCCTGCATCAAAGCCTTCGAGTTTATCGTTCATGGTAGACAGGGCCGTAAGCATAATAACAGGAACCTGCTGGTTCTTGTTTCGTATGATCCTGCATAACTCATAACCGTTGATCCCGGGCAGATTAATGTCTAATATGATGAGATCATACTGGTTAGCCAAAAACATCCTTTCTCCTATCAAACCATCAAATGCAACATCTACCTGGTACCCATTTTCTGTCAGCCCCTTTTTGAGTGTGTTGGCGATTTTCTGCTCATCTTCAACTATCAGTATCGTAAGTTCTTCCATAAATAACATCTTTGTTTAGCTTACATCTGCATAATTACTGATTTCCACGCATCTGAACGGCTGTTTGCTGAATTCAAATCCTATTCTAATCTCCGCTTGACCAGTAAAAACAGCTATTTCCCAACATTTCAAAAAGTCCCCACTTTCTATAACCGGGGAATATGGGAGGCTTACTGATCGCGTATAGCCACTGAAGTATTCTGTACTGCTAAGCTACCGTTTCCTGTAATCAAAAAGGAGGATCCAGTCAGTTCCTCCTTTTTGATCAGTCAGTGGTTATTTTTTGGCAGCTTTCACATATTTTTCCAGCCACTGGTATTGTTCCCATAACATATGCAACACATTTTCTTTACCCCGGTATCCGTGTGCCTCATAAGGCAGAAACACAAAACGAACAGTTCCACCGTTCCCTTTAATGGCTGCAAACAGGCGTTCACTGTTAATCGGGTAGGTGCCGGTATTATCGTCTGCCTCGCCATGTATCAGCAGGATCGGTGTTTTAATTTTATCCGCATAACTGAACGGGCTCATATCATGGTACAGATCCGGTGCCTGCCAGTACGTGCGATCCTCGTTCTGGAAACCAAAAGGAGTGAGGGTTCTGTTATAGGCGCCACTCCTGGCAATACCGGCTGTAAAGAGGTTGGTATGGGCCAGTAAATTGGCTGTCATAAAAGCGCCATAACTATGGCCACCTACTGCCATCCGGTTACGGTCGCCCACCCCCATTTCTACCAGTTTGTTGATAGCCGCTTCTGCATTCAGTTTCAGCTGGGCAACAAAATTATCATTGGGTTTTTTATCCGGTCCGGATGCAACGATCGGCATTTCCGCATTCTCCAGGACGGCATATCCCTGCGTAACATAATAGATCGGTGTACCCCAGCTTAAAGTAGTAAACCGGTCTTTGCTGCCCCTGATCTGCGCAGCATCTGCGGCAGAATTAAATTCTCTGGGGTAGGCCCACATTATTACGGGTAAAGGACCCTCTTTCTCTTTGTTATACCCTTTTGGTAAATACAGGTCACCGGTAAGGTCAACCCCATCGGCTCTTTTGTATTTGATTTTCTCTTTGGTTACACCCTCCAGTTGCGGATAAGGATTGGTAAAACTGGTAATGGGCCTGTCGGCAATCCGCAACAGGAGGTTTTTGATATAATAGTTGGGAACCTCTTTCTGCGATTCTCTGCGGGTCAGTAAAATGAGTTTGTTGGCATCCAGTACATCTTCTACCGTTTCAAAAACACCTTCCTGGCAACGCCAGAGAATTTCGTTCTGTTTGGTAGCCAGATCAAATTTTGCCAGGAAGGGCAGATCACCTTTGGCAGATGCGCCCACGGTATTATTCATCAGGATCTTACTGCCATTATCGGTGGTTTGAATCACCTGCCGGTCAAATTTATTTCTTGTCAGTACCGGAGAACCGGGATTGTTATAGGCATCTGTGATATT
>SCVK01000412.1 GCA_004297075.1 Chitinophagaceae bacterium | reverse complement strand
ACCCCCGTAAGAACAAAATGCCATGGTTAAGTAAGCTGCCGGTACTATTTGTGTACCTGCTTTTTTTTGCTGTCCAGCTTTTTTTTAATTTCGGAGTAGCTCAACCTTCTGTATCCTCTACTTATCACAAGCAGCAGTCAGCGAGGGTAACTCATGCACATGCCAGGGGCATTTCTTCCAAAAGTATCGGCAGGAACAAGATTCGTTTGAACAAACGTTTTGAACCCTCTGTCATACCCGGTATTGCAGTTCCTGCGATCATCATCACGGTGGTACATGTATTGCCTAAAACAATGGGGCATTATATATGCCAGTATTATCCGGAAGTATTCCTCTCTGATTATTCTCTCCGCGGTCCGCCGGTTGTTGCCTGATTTTTCAGTTAACAATTTTCTTTCATTGTAAATTATTTGTGTATGACAGCTTTCTACCTGGGAAAGCGTGTATGGCTATTGGGCACCTGTATGTCCCTTTTTTCCTGTACACTATTCGCTCAAAAAAAATATGGATTAGCCGAACTGGTGGACGCTTCACATAAATATCTGCCCCTGTTATTACAAAAGCAGGCGCAGGTAAAAAGTGCGCAGGCTTCTGTAACGGATATCAAACAGTCATTTCTGCCACAGGTAAAATTCAGCGAGCAGTTGAATCTTGGATCCGATAATTCGCTGGCAGGTAGTTTTTTTGCTTTTGGAATTACACCTTCTACTTCGGCGGGGGTTCGTTCGCAAAATACACTTCAGGCAGCAACCGGAAATGTAGCGGTGCTGTACAGTGAGTATGAGTTGTTTAATTTCGGTCTGAACCATGCCAGAACAGATTTTGCGGAATCGATGGTGGGTTTGCAGATGGCAGACCAGCAGCGGGAACAATTTCTGGTAGACTGGCAGGTGGCCAAACTGTATTTCGCCATCCTGAAATCGCAGTACCGGCTGGATGCAGACCGCCAGAATGTAAACCGATACGACAGCATCTTTACGGTTATCCGGGCACTCACCAACAGTGGCTTAAAAGCAGGAGCTGATTCTTCTTTGGCCAAGGCCGAATTATCCAAAACCAGAATCATCTATAACCAGACTTTGGGACTGGTGAACCAGCTAAAAGAGCAATTACATTTTTATACCGGTATTGCCATTACAGATCTGGCAGTGGATAGCCTTGCCAACCGGTTCCTGATTCATACCCCTGTGCCGATGCCGGTTACGCAGGCGCCCGGTAATCCGCTACTGGATTTTTATATTCAGAAACGGAATCTGTACATGTCTAAGGACCAGCTGATCCATAAAACATACCTGCCCAAAATCATGTTGGCGGGTAGTGTATGGGGGCGTGGGTCGAGTATACAGTACAATGATAAATTTACCGCTCTCTCAAATGGGTTGGGTTATCAGCGGTTTAATTATGCATTGGGTGTTGCCTTTACGTATAATCTGTTTAATGGCATGTATCGAAAAACAAAGCTGACCATTAATAAGTTTGATACAGAAGCCAGTAATTACGAATTGCAGCAACAGCAAACTTCTTTGTTGTCTGCATCCCGGCAAACAGAGTCTGTATTACAAACCATACAGGCAAACCTGTCGGAGTATCCGGTGCAGTTACAATCGGCCCTGGCTACCTATCGGCAAAAACTGGCACAGTATCGCGCCGGTCTGATATCGCTGATCGATCTTACCAATGCTTCTTTTGTGTTATACCGTTCGCAAACGGATTATATTGAAGCGGTGAGCGACTGGTACCTGGCGCAGTTAAACAAAGCCGCATTAAACGGTAACCTGAACCAATTCATTCAAACCCTAAACTAATTTATTATGGTACGTGCAGCTTTAAAAAGGCCAATTACCATATTGGTACTTTTTACAGGGTTATTGTTGTTTTCCTTTATGGCTATCCGAACGATCCCCATTGATATATTTCCTAAACTGAATCTCCCTACGATTTATGTGATAGAATCTTACGGTGGTATGTCGCCGCAGCAGATGGAAGGTTTTTTTGCCACACGTATGCAGGACCAGTTCCTGTATGTGAATGGTATCCGGAATATGGAAAGTAAGAATATACAGGGGCTAACCCTGATCAAACTTACCTTTTACGAGAATACAGATATGGCAGAAGCTTCGGCGCAGGTGGCGCTGCAGGTGAACCGGGCGTCTAAATTTTTTCCGCCCGGCGCTTTACCGCCACAGGTAATCCGGTTTGATGCTTCTTCGTTACCGGTAGGACAACTGGTATTCAGCAGTCAGACAAAATCGCTGAAAGAGATTTACGACCTGGCGGTAACAAGGGTAAGGCCCATGTTCTCAACAGTGGCCGGTTTGTCGGCACCACCACCATTTGGTGCCAACTCAAGATCGATCGTGGTGAGTGTAGATCCGGAAAAACTCAGGCGTTTTAATATTTCTCCCGATCAGGTAGTGGAGTCGATTACTAAAAATAATGCGATTACCCCATCGGGTAACCTGCGGGTAGACAGCCTGATGTATGTAACCACCGTAAACTCGCTCGAAGAAAGGGTACAGCATTTTGAAGATATCCCCATTACCACCAATGGATCTGCATCGGTATTCATTCATGATATAGCCACTGTTGCCGATGCAGCAGATGTTACCGTGGATTATGCATTGGTCAACGGCAAACGCTCCGTCTATATTCCTGTTGTAAAAACAGCAGATGCTTCTACCTGGGGAGTTGTGCAATCGCTGAAGGCCAAAATTCCGGAGATGCAAAACCTGTTACCGGAAGATGTTAACCTTAGTTATGAGTTTGACCAGTCGGTATTTGTGATCAACGCGGTAAAAAGCCTGATGACAGAAGGTATCCTGGGTGCGATACTTACCGGACTGATGGTATTGTTGTTTCTGAAGGATTGGCGAAGCAGTCTGGTGGTGGTGATAACCATACCGGTATCGGTGATCAGTTGTGTATTGTTTCTGCAACTTTTCGGGCAAACGATCAATATCATGACGCTGAGTGGACTGGCGCTGGCCATTGGTGTGCTGGTAGATCAGGCAACGGTAACGATAGAAAATATACACCAGCACCTGGAAATGGGAAAGAATAAACGGCAGGCCATACTGGATGCCTGTGAAGAGATTTCCTTCCCTTTATTGCTGATTCTTCTCTGTATCCTGGCGGTATTTGCACCCTCTTTTGTGATGACAGGTGTGCCGAGGGCGATGTTTCTGCCGCTTTCTTTATCCATCGGTTTTGCGATGATCATTTCTTTTCTGGCGGCACAAACACTGGTGCCGGTTATCTCGAACTGGTTATTGAAGGAAGAAATGTTCCGGTACCATCATAACAAAGATCATGCACATGCAGGATTGGCACTGGATGCAAACGAAGTGGAGGAAATAAACCTGCATACCGAAGAAGACCGGAAACATCCGGAAGAGAATAATTTATTTCAACGAATGAAAATGCAGCTGGCAACCAGGTTAGACCAGTGGATGCCCCACCGCAAAACCATCGTTATCGTTTACCTGGTAACTGCGCTTGCGGCTGCGGGCATCTGTTTTGTTACGATCGGGAAAGACCTGCTTCCTAAAACCAATAATGGACAGTTGCAGATTCGTATCAAACAACCGGATGGTACCAGGCTGGAGAATACAGAGCGGACAGTGAAAGGGATACTGACTTTGATAGATAGTACGGTGCATGGCAACCTGTCTGTCAGTTCTGCCTATGTAGGCCTGATCCCCAGTAGTTATGGATCGAGTAATCTGTACATTTTCAACAGTGGCACCCATGAAGCCATTATTCAGGTGAACCTGGCCGAAGGGTATAAGGAGAACCTGGACGAACTGAAAGACAGGATACGGGCCAATATTACCCGGGCCTATCCCACAACAAGGATCTCATTTGAACCGATTGAACTTACCGAGAAGATCATGGCGCAGGGCGCTGCCACGCCAATTGAGGTAAGAGTAGCCGGTAAAAACTATAGCGAGATCAAAATGTATGCAGAAAAGCTGACAGATAGTTTGCGGAAGATTCCCTATCTGCGGGATGTACAGATTGCGCAACCCCTGCATTTTCCTACGGTACAGATCACACTCGACAGATTCCGGCTGGCACAGATGGGCCTGAGCCTGACGGAAGTGGCCCGTAGTATTACGGATGCTACTTCTTCGAGCCGTTTTACAGAAAAAATTCAATGGCTGGATCCGAAAGTGTCGTACACGTACCAGGTACAGGTTCAGGTTCCGGAGTACCTGATGAACTCAGTAGAACAACTTCGTTCTATTCCATTGGTGAAAGGGAAAGTAAGGCCGATATTGGCTGATATATCACAGATCCGTATCGATACAGTTCCGGGTGAGTATGACCGGGCCGGACCGAGAAGATTTTTAACCGTGAGTGCCAATATTTATAAAAAGGACCTGGGTACGGCCACTGCTGCAGTGCAAAAAGCCATTATATCTCTTGGTGAAGCTCCGCGTGGATTGATACCCGAAGTAAAGGGGATGTCATCACTGCTTACAGAAACACTCAGCTCTCTGCAAACCGGTTTGACCATGGCCATTGTGGTAATATTATTATTACTGGCCGCCAATTATCAATCGTTTGGTGTATCACTCGCAGTGCTCTCTACCGTACCAGCCGTATTACTGGGTGCGATGATTCTTTTGCTGGCTACAGGCTCCACGCTGAACCTGCAATCGTATATGGGCATCATTATGAGTACCGGTGTATCGGTAGCCAATGCTATTCTGATTGTGACCAATGCAGAAGCCTTGCGATTGGATTATAAAGATCCGTTCAAAGCAGCTACAGTGGCAGCCAGTATCCGTTTACGCCCCATCCTGATGACGAGTCTTGCCATGATCGCAGGTATGTTGCCCATGGCCAGTGGTTTGGGCGAAGCGGGCGATCAGTCGGCACCACTTGGCCGCGCAGTGATAGGAGGTTTGATTGCCTCAACCCTGGCAGCTTTGTTCATCGTTCCACTGGTATACGGTTGGATCAGGCAGCGTGCATCGTATCAATCAGTTTCCTTATTACCCGAAGAAGCTCATCAATAAACCAATTATCATGAAATATTATTTTGCAACGATAGTTAGTGCATCCATCCTGTTGGGGTGTGCAGAAAAGAAAAAAGAAACAACTGCAAAAGCAGCAGAAAAAATTACTCCCGCAGCTTACGAAACGACTGTTGTAGAAACCGGGGGAGTAGCTACCCTGATCAAATTACCTGCCCAGCTGGCGGCCTGGCAGGAAGTAAGTATTTTTCCCAAAGTGAATGGGTATGTAAAAACAGTATCAGTGGATGTGGGTTCGCTGGTAGGGGCCGGACAAAATCTGATGAGCCTCGAAGCACCCGAACTGGAGCAGGCAGCCACACAGGCCAAGGAAAAATATGCCAGAACCAAAGCAGATTATGCAATTGATCGGGAGCACTACCAGCGTTTACTGGAAGCGGCCAAAACAGCCGGAGCTGTTTCTACATTGGATATTTCTACCTATAAAGCCAAGATGGAAGCAGACAGTGCTGTAAGTAATGCAGAGAAAGCCAACTGGCAGATGCAGCAAACCATGCTGGGCTATTTACGGGTAACGGCTCCTTTTGCCGGCGTTATTACAGAACGCAATGTGCATCCGGGGGCGCTGGTAAGTACAGCCGGGAAAGAAAAACCTATGCTGGAACTGAAACAGGTAAATCACTTACGTTTACAGGTAGATGTACCGGAAGCAGTAGCTGCGGCCATTCAGAAACAGGATACCGTTTATTTTTATGTAAGTGCTTTGCAGGGAGAGCGGTTATCGGGGTTTATCAGCAGACGATCCAAAAATATCAATGCGCAATACCGTAGCGAAAGGATGGAGATAGATGTACCCAATCCAAAAGGCAAACTGGCTCCGGGAATGTATGCAGATGTAGTATTGCATTCCAAAGGAAATGCGGCTGCATTACTGGTACCTGCTACTGCCGTAGTAACTTCTACCGAAAGAAAATATGTATTGGTGATCAGAGATGGGAAAATCAGTAAAGTAGATGTTAGTACCGGTAACCAGACTGCCAGTAAAACGGAAATATTCGGCAACCTGAAAGCTGGCGAAAAAGTGGTGTTAAAAGCCACCGATGAGATCCGCGAAACATTATAAGCTTAACTTTTGAAAGATGTTTGATCAGTATTTCACTAATAAGTATTTGTTTTGATGCTTACTACCGGAATATTCTGGTTAAACATCTTTTTATTTCTGTTAAATTGTTATACGATACGATTGAACTAATGTAACAGGCCCGTTTTATATGAAAGAAGATATTATCATACAGATCAGCAACCGGCTCAGGGATCTCCGGAAAGAAAAGAATATCACCCTGCAGGAGCTGTCAGAAGCAGCGGGTGTTTCTAAAGGAATGCTTAGCCAGGTAGAGAACAGCCGGGCCATTCCGTCGTTGCCTGTTTTACTGAACCTGATCAGTTCCTTACAGGTGGATTTCAACGATTTTTTCAAAGATATTAACCTGCTTACGCCCGATAGTAAAGTGATTTTCCGTAAAAAGGAACAATACCAGTTCTTTGAAAAAGAAAATGCCGAGGGTTTTTCCTATCGCCGTTTGTTTTCAACCACTGTACATGATTATCATGTGGATTTTGTGTTATTACACCTTGCTCAAAACGCACAGCGCCCGCCGGTAAGCACGGAAGCTTTTGAATTCAAGTACCTTTTACAGGGCAAGGTAAGGTACCAGATTGGAGAAGAATTTTTTGATATGGAAGAGGGTGACTCACTTTTCTTCGATGCAACAGAACTTCATAACCCTGTAAATTCGGGCGATTCAGAAGCGATATTATTGGTAATCTATTTTTTTAAAGAGCGATCCCTGTAACTGGATCCGTTAACAATTTGATCACAAATGTTTAATATTAGTTAATAGAACCTTCTTTTAGTTGTGAAAAGTTTAGTGTGACTTTACTTTTACTTAACATTAACAACATTTTCCCTTAACACTGCCCGGATAGTTTTGCCTTCACCAAACAACTAAAACCTTGTTTATGAAGTTGAAACAAATCCATTACCTGAAACGTGTATTGCCGCTTGTGGTGATATTGTTTCTTTCCGGCATGCTGCATGCCCAATCTCTCCAGGTAAAAGGGAGAATAACCGATGCGCTTAGCAAAAAGCCCATTGAAGGTGTGAGCATCAGCGTAAAAAATGCAAAAACCAACACCAGTACAGATGCCGATGGGCAGTTCACCATCGGTGCGGCGAGAAACAGTCAACTGCTGATCAGTTCAGTTGGTTTTCAGACAAAACAGGTAACGGTATCAGGCGATAACCTGACCATCAGCCTGGAAGCATCTGTAAAACAGTTAGACGAAGTGGTGATCACCGCATTGGGCATTAAAAAGGAGAAAAAGCTGGTAAGTTATGCTACCCAGGAAGTAAAAGGTGCTGATCTGATTAAAGCAAGAGAACCCAATCCCATCAACTCACTGGTGGGTAAAGTGGCCGGCTTGTCTGTTGGTGCTTCGGCCGAAATGCTGGGCCGTCCGCAGGTATTACTCCGCGGTTCCAATATCGACCTGTATGTAATTGACGGGATCCCTATTAACTCAGATACCTGGAACGTGTCTCCGGATGATATCGAGAACATTACCGTTTTAAAAGGGCCCGTGGCTTCTGCCTTGTACGGTTACCGCGGTCAGCGCGGTGCCATCATCATCACCACCAAAAAGGGTTCAAAAGACAAACGTGGATATGCGATCGAGTTCAACAGCAGCACCATGATCGATAAAGGATTTATTGCCCTTCCAAAAACACAGGACCTGTATGGCCCTGGCGATCACGGTAAATATGCTTTTGTAGATGGTAAAGGGGGTGGATTGAACGATGGTGATTATGATATCTGGGGACCTAAATTTGAAGGCCAGCTGATTCCTCAGTATGATAGTCCGGTAGATCCTGTTACCGGCGTGCGCACAGGAACCCCCTGGACCGCCAGAGGAAAAGACAACCTGAAAAGATATATCCAGGCCGGATTACTGACCACCAATAACCTGTCAGTATCATCCAGTACGGATAAGTACGATATCCGTTTTTCCTTATCACATTCGTACCAGAAAGGAATCGTGCCCAACACACAGCTGAATATCACCAATTTCAATATCAATACCGGTTACCGTTTCAATGATAAACTGAAACTGGATGCGCAGTTGAATTACAACCGACAGTACACACCCAATTTCCCGGATGTGAACTATGGCCCTAACAGTATGATCTATAATATCACTATCTGGGGTGGTGCCGACTGGAATATTGATGATATGCGCAATTACTGGCAACCTGGT
>SCVK01000411.1 GCA_004297075.1 Chitinophagaceae bacterium | reverse complement strand
CACAAAGTAGGTCTTGAGCCTTTGCCTTCGTAAAGTTCACCCCACTTTCCTTCCACAAAATTTATATCCTTTTGCTGCTATTCCAACTATCAAAGAACTATTTATAATCTAAAGGCCTTAGTGAGAAAATATATTCCACACAAAGGCACCAAGGCACGGTTTTTTATATAGCTTCTTTAAGTAACTTTCATCAAATTCTATGAAGGATCATGAAGTGTATTGGTTATATCCTTTTTTCTCTTTTTATCTGCAGTCATGCAACTGCACAATCATTCGGCGGTAACCCTGCCGTTGTAAAATGGCAGCAGGTAAACACGGATACCGTTCGCGTGATTTTTCCGAAAGGATGGGAGCAGCAGGCGCAAAGAGTAACACAGGTAGTACACAGGTTGCAGCGAGAGCAGGTAACGAATCTGGGAACAGGTTTCCGCAAAGTAAGTATCGTTCTCCAGAACCAGACACTATTGTCCAATGCCTATGTTGGACTGGCCCCATTTCGCAGTGAGTTTTATACCACGCCACCCCAAAATGCGTTTACATTAGGTGCCGTCAACTGGCTGGATAACCTGGCCGTACATGAATACCGGCATGTGCAGCAATACAATAATTTCAACAAGGGACTTTCCCGTTTTGCTACCTGGCTGTTGGGCGAACAGGGGCAATTACTGGCCAATGCGCTCTCTGTGCCGGATTGGTTTTTTGAAGGGGATGCTGTTTTTAATGAAACAAGATATACGGGGCAGGGAAGGGGGCGTCTTCCTTTATTTCTGAGCAGCTATCAATCGTTGTTGCTGTCTAACAGGCAATACGAATTTATGAAGCTGCGCAATGGTTCTTTGCGCGATTATGTTCCTAATCATTACGAACTGGGTTATCTGCTGGTAGCTTACGGAAGAAAAAAATATGGCGATGATATCTGGCGTAAAATAACAGATGATGCGGCCCGGTTCAGATCATTGTTTTATCCCTTCCAGGGAGCAGTAAAAAAACATACCGGCATTTCCTATACACAATTTGTAGAGAATGCTTTGCAGTACTACCGGCAGCAATGGCAAACACCCGGCAGCGACCAGGTGAACTGGCTTACACCAGCTGTTCCGAACGAAGTGACCAATTACCAGTATCCGCAGGCAGCAGCCGATGGTTCCATCATTGTACTCAAAACGGGTAATCGTTCCATACCAGCGTTTTATAAAGTGGCAATGGATGGAAAAGAAGCGCGTATTGCGGTAAAAGATATTTCTGCCGATACTTATTTTACCTATCAGAATGGAAAGATCGTATATGCAGCTTACCAGCCGGATGCACGCTATGGTAACCGCGAATACCAATCTATCAGAGAGTTGGATGTGCTAACCGGGAAGGAGAAGATCCTGCTTCGCCGCAGCCGCTATTTTTCTCCTGCACAATCAAACGATGGAAAACGGTTACTGGCTGTTGAGATGGATGTGACCGGTCATTCAAAACTGGTGCACATGGATACGGAGGGGAACCTGCTTGACTCGTTTACCCGACCCGGTATCGTTTTTTCAACGCCCCGCTTCAGTGCCGATGACAGGTTCTTTTATGTAGCAGAAAGGAACCAGGCGGGGGAGATGTCGTTAGTGAAATACGGATCCGGCAAATCCAGTCCGGACACATTGATGGCTCCGGCTAATCGCCTCATCGGTTATCTCACGGTGCAGTCGGATACGGTTCTGTTTACCACCACCTACCAGGGCCGCGATGAACTATGGGCCTTTGTGGATGGAAAAGAGAAGCGGGGCCCTTATCGCCTGGCTTCTTATGCAACAGGCTTATACCAGGGCGTTTTGCGGGCCGATGGAAATCTCGTAAGCACAGCTTTTACGGCCGAAGGATATCGCCTGGGACTTTTCCGGCCGCGGTGGGAGCGGGTAGAATGGCGGGATGAGCTGACTGAACGGTACCTGTCCGGACTTTACTCCGATTCGGATCGGACGATGCTGGCTTCCTTATCAGCCGGCACATTTCCCGTAACCAAATACCCGAAATCCACCCGTTTACTCAACCTGCATAGTTTCCGGCCATTTTACGAACAGCCGGAATATTCGCTGACCCTCTATGGCGAAAATGTGCTCAATACCTTGCAATCAGAGATCGCCTATACCTATAATGAAAACGAAGGCAGCCACAAACTGGGTTATAACGGAGCCTATGGAGGCAGTTTTCTGCAGCCTGTTTTCGGACTAAGCAATACCTGGCAGCGGTCGGGGGCATTGAATAAAGACACTGTGCTGAACTGGAATGAATTGGTGGGTTATGCCGGGTTACGGCTGCCACTGAACCTGACGGGTGGCAAACAGTACAGAAACCTTACCCTCACCGCCACCTATCACCTGGAAAAGGTGAATTGGACCGGATTGGCCCAAAAACTACTGACCAACCGCAGTTTCCCCTATCTGCAAACCCGGATCGCTTATTCGGGGCAGATCCAGAAAACAGCACAGCAGATCTATCCGCACCTGGGCCAGAGCCTTGTTTTACAGTACCGGAATCTCGTTAATAACTACACCGCCTATCAATTCCTGGCCACGGGATCCCTGTTTTTGCCGGGCATCAGCAATGATCATTCCCTGGTGGTAACGGCGGCTTTTCATAGCCGGGATACCCTTCAGCAATACCTTTTTGCTAATAATTTCCCCTTTGCGAGGGGCTATTTCGCCGTTGATTTCCCCCGGATGTGGAAGATAGGGGTCAATTATCACTTTACCTGGGCCTATCCCGATAAGGGCTTTGGTAACCTGGTGTACCTGCTCCGGGTAAGGTCTAACCTGTTTTTCGATTATGGCATCGGCCGCAGTTTACGGCTGGCCACCAATTACCCGTTCCAGACGCTTGGTACCGAACTGTTTTTCGATACCCGCTGGTGGAACCAGCAGCCCGTTACCTTCGGGGTAAGGTATAGCCGCCTGCTCAACAATGAGTTCCGGGGTATTACCCGGCCCAATGTATGGGAGCTGGTATTGCCGGTAAACCTGTTCTGATTGCCCGTTTTTTGGTAACTTTGCCCCTTTTACGGGAAAATAAGGAAGGTTTTTCCACATTTTTAAGATTTTTTTCCACTAATTTTTCTTATTCCGGTTGCATTGTAATATCTTTGCAGCCCCAAAAATTGTATGTCGAAACAACCACTGATCAAACAAGATGGCGTAATTCTGGAAGCCCTGAG
>SCVK01000410.1 GCA_004297075.1 Chitinophagaceae bacterium | reverse complement strand
CGAAGATTCTTCACAATGAACCGGTACACGTTATCCGCATATTGGTTCACACATTCATTGTACGCTTTCTCGGTCATAAACAGCAGGGAATAGCTTGGGTTGTTTGCCTTGTTTCAGATATTATACGCATCAGCCGGTATTATGTTACACTGCAAAGAAAAAAAATCCTGCGTTATTGGCGCAGGATCGGTATGATTTAGTTGATGGATACGATCAGGTGGTTTTCCGGGCTTGCCAGAACGCCTGTATCCGGGTTTATGCCGGCTGGACTTTTCTCGCAGGTTACAGTTGCAGATTGGCTCTCCAGCAGTAAAAAGGTCACAAAAGTAACAGATACGGCAATTAATGCCAGCAGCAGGATTGATTTTGACCTCATACAGGTGGGTTTATTAGTATACGAAAATACTGTAATCCATCACCTCTGGGTTCAACAAAACGTTAAATCCAACACTAATAATCGATCACCTGCTCCTGTATCGCTGCCGGAATCTCCCTGAATTCGTATTGCTGGCCACGTAACTGGGGTTCAAAACCGGCTTCGCGGATGGCTTCCTGCATGGTTTTATAAGTAAAACGGTGGGGAGCACCGGCAGCGCTAACCACATTCTCCTCGATCATGATACTGCCAAAATCATTGGCGCCGGCATGCAGACAGATCTGGGCGGTTTGTTTACCCACCGTAAGCCAGCTGGCCTGGATATTCTTGATATTCGGCAGCATAATACGGCTGATGGCGATCATCCGGATATACTCATCCGGTGTGGTCAGGTTATGTACGCCCCTGATACGAGCCAGCAAAGTATCTACATCCTGGAAGGTCCATGGGATGAAGGCGAGGAAACCCTTGGCATTCTCCGGCTTCCGGCTCTGTACCTCGCGGATCCGGGTTAAATGGATAAAACGTTCTTCCAGGGTTTCCACATGGCCAAACATCATGGTGGCACTGGTGGTGATATTGAGTTTGTGCGCTTCGTGCATTACCGCCAGCCACTCGTCTGCCCCGCATTTTCCCTTGGAAATAAGGCGTCGCACCCTGTCTACCAGGATCTCGGCACCCGCACCCGGCAAAGAGTCCAGACCCGCTTCCTGTAAAGCTTTCAGGGTGTCGTGATGACTCATTTTTTCCAGTTTACTGATATGCGCTACTTCGGGTGGCCCCAGTGCATGCAGTTTAATGGTAGGAAATTCCTGCTTGATGGCGCGGAAAGTGTTGGTGTAGAAATCAAGTCCCAGTTCCGGGTGGTGTCCGCCCTGCAACAGCAACTGATCGCCACCGTATTTCAGGGTTTCGGTGATTTTTTTGCGGTAAGTGTCCATATCGGTGATATAGGCATCCGCATGGCCGGGGATCCGGTAAAAATTACAGAACTTACAATTGGCGATACAAACATTGGTGGTGTTCACGTTCCGGTCTATCTGCCAGGTTACTTTGTTATAAGGCACCTGTATCTTCCGCATTTCATCGGCTACATACATCAGTTCTGTCAGGGGGGCATGTTCAAATAAGAACATCCCTTCTTCGATACTGAGGAACTCAAATTTCAGGGCTTTCTGGTACAGATCGGCTAATTGCATATTCAACACTTTAAAAGAAGAACAAAGGTACTGCGATATGGTTGATTGGCGTTGCATCGAAAACCAATTATTTGCTGTCCTTCATTTAGGCCGTTTATCTTCTATCCGGGCAACCTCATACAGATAATAGCCGTTTGCGTCAGAAATCATCCTATTTTCAACCTGCATGAAACCGGTCTTAATTGCATTTGCCATGTTTTGCCTCTGTATCAGTGGCAAAGCGCAGGAGGAATTTGTTTCTCCGGAGGCAAAACTATTGACCAGATTCTCCTTTACCCAGCTAAGCGGCGGCATTGTGATTGTTCGGGCCGTTCTCGATAATTATCCTGATACACTCAATTTCGTTTTTGATACCGGAAGCGGCGGCATTTCCCTGGATTCTGCTACGGTAGATTTGCTGAAACTGCCCACTGTAAAAACAGAAAAGACCATCCGGGGCATTGCAGGTATCAAAAATGTGGATTTTACCATGGGGCATACCCTGAAACTGGGAACACTGGAAGTAGAAAAGCTCGATTTTCATATCAATGACTATGAATTGCTGACCAGTGTATACGGGGTCCGTATCGATGGTATTATCGGCTACAGCTTTCTGCGCAGGTATATCGTAAGACTGGATTATGATAACATGTTTATCGAAGTGTATTCGCCGGGCTCCTTCAAATATCCCCGCGGGGGTTATATGCTGAAACCCAATTTCTCAACACTTCCGTTGCAGCCTGCCGTAATCCAGGACGACAGGCTCATTGCCAGCCGTTTTATCTTTGATACCGGCGCCGGACTCAGCTTACTGCTTTCCAAAGATTTTGTGGATGACAGTGTGGTATTCAGAAAGAACCGCAAGTTTTATCCTACGCAGGCAGAAGGACTTGGGGGCAAACGGCAGATGTCTGTTTCGGTGGTAAAGGAAGTGAAGCTGGGCCCTTACAAGTTCAAGCGGGTGCCGATACATATTTTTGAAGATGAATACAATGTTACTTCTTACCCTTTACTGGGAGGCCTGATCGGTAATGATATCCTGCGCCGTTTTAATGTGATCCTGAACTATCCGGAGCAGAGTATCCATATTAAACCCAATACGCACTACAACGAAAGCTTCGATTATTCCTATACCGGCCTGGGTATTTACCTGGTGGATGGTGAGATCCGTGTCATTGATATCATGCCGGGCTCGCCCGGAGACAAAGCCGGTTTTCTGCCGGGTGATGTGATCTTTTCTGTAGAAACCAATGCTTCCAAGAACATCCAGACCTATAAAAATCTTTTCCAGAACAGCATCGGCAAAATGCGCGTAGTTATCTTCCGCGACCAGAAACCGCTGGTGCTTACGATCGATATCAAAGATATCAGGCGGTAGGGGGTGGGAATATTGAACAGAGGAACAGATGAACAGATGATCGGAAGTAATGTAATAAATCTATCTCTCCGTTCATCCGTTCCTTGTTCGTCTGTTCATCTGTTCCTCTGTTCATTTTCCTCTTTTCGTAGTTCCAGATTTCCCGAATCCCCTATTTTGCACCTTCTTTAACCGTGTGTATGATCAGATATGACCGTTTTGTATTGGATAATGGCCTGCGGGTGCTGGTTCATGAGGACCATTCTACCCCGATGGCG
>SCVK01000409.1 GCA_004297075.1 Chitinophagaceae bacterium | reverse complement strand
CCAATTTCATACATGCCTTCGCCAAAACCGCCACGGGTTTCTTTTTCATTCAGTACCTGGATGTCTTTCAGTTTCATACAGTGATTTTGTTAGTGGTGCAAAGTAAAGGAAAAGTAGGCAATGGTGAATGGTGAATGGGCAATAGGTAATGGGTATTCACCATTCACCATTGCCCATTCACAAAAAACTTCTATCCTTCGAAAGTGCTGTAGAAATAAGGGGTTTTGGCTTCGAACTCGGCGGCACAGGTGTCTACCATTTTGTAAACACGGGTAATACCGAGCGATTTTCTTTTCTGGTATACCTGTTCATCGGTACAGTCGCCATGCAGGATGCGGGCAATCTGGGCATCTCCGAAACCATTTTTCTTGGCTTCTTTCAGCAACCCGGTGGGCAGGGTATCCAATGAATATTGCGCCATTTCTTTTTCGATGGTACATATTTGCTGGATCTGGTAAATGAACCAGCGGTCTATACGGGTGGCCTGTGCAATGGATTTAACGGTAGAGCCCTGCATCAGCGCATCTTTGATACGGAAAATGCGGTCCCATTTCGGGGTTTTGATATATTCTACCAGTTCCTCGCTCTTCATCAGGCTTTTGCCGTAATAGCCCAGTCCAATGGCTTCGTTCTCCAGGCTCTGGCAGGCTTTCTGGAGGGCTTCGGTAAAACTTCTGCCAATGGCCATTACCTCACCCACACTTTTCATCTGCAGACCCAGGGTATCGTTGGCGCCTTTGAACTTATCGAAGTTCCAGCGGGGTACTTTTACAATTACATAGTCCAGCGCCGGTTCAAAATACGCCGAAGTGGTTTTGGTGATCTGGTTCTTCAACTCATCCAGCGAATAACCAATCGCCAGTTTGGCGGCGATCTTGGCAATCGGGTAACCGGTAGCTTTGGAAGCAAGTGCAGAAGAACGGCTTACGCGGGGATTGATCTCTACTGCAATCAGTTCTTCTGTTTCGGGGTTTTGCGCAAACTGCACATTACAGCCGCCGGCAAAATTGCCGAGAGAGCGCATCATCAGGATGGCCTTGTTACGCATATCCTGGAAGGATGTATCACTCAGGGTCATGGCCGGGGCCACAGTAATCGAGTCGCCGGTGTGTACGCCCATGGGATCCAGGTTCTCCACGGTACAGATGATCACCACATTGTCGTTCTGGTCGCGCAATAGCTCCAGCTCATATTCTTTCCAGCCCAGTACTGCTTTTTCTACCAGAACTTCATGAATGGGAGAGGCTTTCAGACCTCTTTCCAGGGCCGCATCCAGGTCGTCTTTGGTATGTACAAAACCGCCTCCGGTACCGCCAAGGGTAAAGGAAGGACGTATAACTAATGGGAAACCAATCTCTTGTGCAAATTCTTTTCCCTCCAGGAAACTGTTGGCTACGCGACTGGGCGCTACGGCAACCCCGATCTTCACCATTAACTGGCGAAATTTCTCGCGGTCTTCGGCGGTATCAATGGCAGCAACGTCTACGCCAATCAGTCTGCAGTTATATTTCTCCCAGATGCCCAGTTCCTCAGCTTCCTTACAGAGGTTCAGGGCCGTCTGGCCACCCATGGTGGGTAGTACGGCATCTATCTGGTTCTCTTCCAGGATCTGTTCAATACTTTCCACGGTGAGTGGCAGGAGGTAAACCCTGTCGGCCATCATGGGGTCGGTCATAATAGTGGCCGGGTTGCTGTTGATGAGGATCACTTTAATACCCTCTTCGCGCAAACTGCGGGCAGCCTGGGAACCGGAATAGTCAAACTCGCAGGCCTGTCCAATAATAATGGGGCCGGAACCAATGATCAGAACGGATTTGATGGAATTGTCTTTGGGCATGGTTGCTTAAAAATAAATTGTGCAAATGTAAGGCTGCATGGGCAATGATTGTGTTATTTTTTGCCCGGAAATGACTGAATCGGAACAAAACAGCCCAAATAGCGTTATTATTACAAATTGATTTACATAAAATAATAATATGGCTGTATTAAAAGAAGGCAGTAAAGCACCTGCATTCAAGGCACTGGACCAGAATGGGAACGCTATTTCACTGGCCGATTTCAAAGGAAAAAAAGTAATCCTGTATTTCTATCCCAAAGATGATACCCCCACCTGTACCATACAGGCCTGTAACCTGCGCGATAATTTTGCCCTGCTCAAGAAAAAAGGCTACCAGATAGTAGGTGTAAGTGTTGACGACGTGAAAAGTCACAAGAAGTTTGTAGAAAAACATGACCTGCCTTTTCCGCTGGTGGCAGATGAGGACAAAAAGATCGTAGACAAGTACAATTTATGGGGCGAAAAGAAATTCATGGGCCGTACCTACATGGGTACCACCCGTACCACTTTCCTGATAGATGAAGAAGGAAAGATCGTTAAGATCATCGATAAACCCGAAAGCAAGAACCACACGGAAGAAATACTGGAAGCCTGGAAAGCGGCCGGTAAATAAAAAGAGAGAGCAAAACAACATGGGTTTTGCTCTCTTTTTTTGTAGCAACCACTGGCTGATTTAGTATGCTTCAGCATCAATCACGTATAATTTGTAACTGCCATTAATTTGATAAGCGGTCTGTAAATTTATTTTGTGACGGGTAGATTTGTTTGGGTAGCCCCGTTTGCGGGTGAGTGTTTATAATAGAGTAACAGCCAAACAAAATGAAAAGATCCTTTTTGCGTATCTGGGTAGGTATAGGTATTTTTCTCCTGTGTTATACTGCTCATGCGCAGCCAAACAGCGCCCCGCCTGCCATTAACCGGCTGGAGAAAATGTATCTGCGCGCTTTGCAGGGTAATGTCAGGCGTATCTTATCTGATCTGGATACTTTATCTGATCTGAACCTATATCCGCAGGAATTAAAAACGAAACAGCAATACCTGAAACGTTTTAAAGAACAGGATGAGATATTTACGTATCCAACAAAAAATGAGCTCCTGTTGCAACTGATTAGCCTATACCGGGTGTACTGGAAAGAGGCTTTACTGCAACTATATCCTATTCAAACAGCAGAAAAGAGGCTGTTGGAGAACCTCGAAAACTACCTGCTCTCTCAGGCAGCCGAACAGGAGCATAAAAACGAGATTCGCCATAATGTGATTGCTTATATTAAAAAAATACTAACGCATAATGGCTTTTATGTAGCAAATGGTAAAACCGCCGGATTCTACGATCTGCTGGTATGGGCAAAAGAGACAGAAACCCATTACAATGTAGTGTTACCGGGAGGTAATACAGACGTAACCGTTGTGTTTATGGATAGCGTTGTAACAATGGGCTGGGAGGAGTTTGCCACATTCGGTAAATATTTTCCGGGTGGATGGGCAACCGATAAGGCTTTGTATTGCGTACGAAGTACTTATGATACCTCCAGTGAAAATTTCAAGATCAGTTATCTGCAACACGAAGGCCAGCATTTTGCAGATTATAAACTTTACCCGGAGCTTTCAGGTGCCGATCTGGAATACCGGGCCAAGCTGGTAGAGCTGGCTTATGCCAACCAATCGGCTTATAAGCTCTTATCTTTTTTTCAGTCTAATACAACCCAGGACAGAAGTAACGCTCATTCCTTTGCTAATGCCCATGTGATTAAAAATATGGCAAAAGAATTATTGAGACATGAACAGGCAACAGATAACAGCGAGTGGAAGAAATTAAGCATAATTGATATCAATGCTGCGGCCAGGAAACTGCTTGGGGTGAACTCAGAAGGTCTGCGTAAAGTGGGGAAAGAAGTAAAGGAGTTTATTCAATAATATTCCTACAATCATAAACTACAGATAATCTGCTGCGGGTGAATTGATATTATGAAAGCTATAAAAGGGCTGTTTAAATAAAAAAGAAGCTGTCTTTTTCGGACAGCTTCTTTTTTATGAGGAAGGGATAATAACTATTTTTTGGTCTCCAGTAATTTGAAGAACTGGTCCAGTTGCGGCAGGATCACGATACGTGTTCTGCGGTTGGCGGCACGGCCCTCGGGGGTACCATTATCAGCCAATGGTACATATTGGCTGCGGCCGGCGGCGGTCATACGTTTAGGATCCAGGCCGTAAGTGTCTTGCAGAATACGAACCACAGTTGTGGCACGCTTCACACTCAGATCCCAGTTGTCTAAAATACCGGGGCTCTTGATAGGCACAGAATCCGTATGTCCTTCTACCTGGAATTCGATCTCTGGCTGGTTGTTCAGCACTTTGGCTACTTTACCCAGTACTTCCTTGGCACGGTCAGTTACTTCGTAGCTACCGCTTTTGAACAGCAGTTTATCAGAGATATCTACGTATACCACACCCTTGTCAACTTTGATATTGATGTCTTTATCATCCAGGTTACCGATGGCGCCTTTCAGGTTCATTACCAGGGCCATGTTCAGTGAATCTTTGCGGGCAATAGAGCCTTGCAGATCGCGGATATACATGTCTTTGGCACCGATATTATCGAGCGATTTTTTTATACTTTCTGCCTGGGCACCGGTAACAACAGAGAGGTCTTTTAACTGGTTCAGAACGGTATTGTTGTTCTGCTTCAGGTAATCGATCTGTTTGGTCATGTCGGCGATCTGTGATTCCAGGGCCGCTTTGCGGGTGGTGAGATCAGAGATCCTGGCGGTAGATTCGTTCTGGCAACGTTTCAGCTCGTCCTGGAGGTCGCGGTATTTGGCCTGCAAAGCGAGGTAATTACCGCTGAGTTCAGTGTACTTGGCTTTTTCTTCTTCGAGTTTCTTGGGACTCACGCAGGAAAAAATGGCCAGGGAGCCCATGGCCATCAATAAGTAGATTTTTGATTTCATGTTCGTTCAATTGGTGGTGATAAAAATTGCCCTTATGTAACGCAGCTGCATAACATTAAATTGTGCTTAAAGCAGTTATCACAAAATTAATTCCTGATAACGGATGGCTTTTGGGCAAGTTTTCAACAAAAAATGACCACAAAAACGGTGATCTATGACCACTATGGAATCCACCGTGCTTTGGTGCCTCGGTGTGCAAATACTGTCTCGCACAAGGCAACCAGGCCCAAGTAGCCAGCGGATCAGGCAAAAATGACAGTATCCGGGGTTTTGCTCCAGGAGCCATATTGCTCCCCAAAACAGGCGTCGATCATTTTCCGTTTGATTTTTAAGGTAGGAGTTAGCAGTCCGTTCTGGATGGTCCATTCTTCTGTCAGTACAATTAACTTAGATAGCTGCTCGTGGTGTTCCAGGCTTTTGTTCACGTTGGCTAATGCCTGGTGCAGGGTCTCCTGCAGACTTTCCGGTGCGTGGTTTCTGGCATTTTCAGACAAAGTGCAAAGGGCCATGGCGCTGGGCATACCCGAACCCACTACGCAAACCTGTGCCAGTTCCGGCGTTTGCAGGAGTTTGCTCTCTACCGGGGCGGGCATGATATACTTGCCTTTACTGGTTTTGAACTGGTCTTTAATGCGTCCGGTAATAGTGAGATACCCTTCGCTGTCGATCGAACCCTCATCGCCTGTACGTAAATACCCGTCTTCAAAACATGCAGCGGTTAAACCGGGCTCCTTGTAGTAACCGAGCATACTGGCCGGACTTTTCACCTGTACTTCATTGTCTTTCCCCAATCTTACCTCTACACCCTGGTAAGCCTGGCCCACGGTACCGAATTTTACGGCACCCCGGCGGTTGGAGTGCGAGAGGGCTACATTCTCTGTCATACCATAGGCTTCCTGTATGGTAATGCCCAGTTTGGCAAACCAATGCAGTAAACCCGGGTTAATGGGGGAGGCACCGGTAAATACAAAACGGGCATTGGCCAGCCCCAGTTTTTTCTGGATCGCTTTTTTAATGATGGTAGAAACGATGGGGATGGATAATAAACGATCTAATTTCTGTTGCGGCATTTTTTTCAGAATGCCTTCCTGCAGTTTCTCCCAGATACGGGGTACGGCCAGAAATACGGTGGGTTTTGTATCGGCGAGGTTTTTGGCGAAAGTATCCATCGATTCTACAAAATACACGGTACTGCCGGTAAAAATGGTGCCACATTCTACCAGCATGCGTTCTGCCACATGGCAGAGCGGGAGGTAGGAAAAAAAGATCTCTTCTTTGATATCGGGGTAACTGATCAGAAAAGCATCTACGGCAAAAGCAATGGCATAATAGGTATGCATCACACCCTTTGGCTGTCCGGTGGTACCGGAGGTATATACAATACAGGCCAATGCATGCGGGTCCAGCTCAGGTTTGCCTTCCACCCCTTTTTTACCGGCAATCAGTTCGTTCCAGTTCAAACATCCGGCATTGGGGTAAAAGGGGAAACTGATCTGGATCAGCCCATCCGGTACACCCGTGCGCAGTTCTGCCGGGTTGTCCAGTTTGCCGATGAAAATGGCTTTGCTTTCGCTGTGTACGATGATCTCGCGCAGCGCATCGGGCGTAATATTGGGATAGAGGGGTACCGAAATGCAGCCCGCCATCGCGATGGCGAGGTCGGCCATGATCCAGTGGGCGCAGTTTTTACTGAGGATGGCTATTTTATCATCCTTACCGAGTCCCATTTCTTTCAGGGAAGCAGCCATTTTTCGCACCTGTTTACCGGCTTCCTCCCAGGTAAATTGCTGGTATTCACCCCGTACCGGTTCTGCAAGGAATAATTTATTGGCGCGGCTTTGTTCAAACTCGCAGAACTTATCCAGCATGGTGGGGAATTGAGCAGACATACGGTATCGGTTAAAGTTGGGGAGATAACAAGTGAGACATGCCCTGTGCCGGGATCTTTCCCTGGATAGGCGCAAAAAAAGCATGGATCTTTCTGAAATCGGCTGCTTCATCGGCCGAAGGCATAAAGGGTTCGGCGATGATGCCCTCTTTCCGGCTAAAATCCATACCCACCATTACAATCGGCACACCGGCTTTTTTGGCAATATGATAAAACCCGGTTCGCAGCCGATCCACTTTTTTACGGGTGCCTTCCGGCGAGAGGGCCAGTACAAACCTCTCCTCACTGTTAAACCGCTCTACCACCTGGTCTACCATATTGTGCTGGCTGGAACGGTCTACCGGAACGCCCCCCAGTTTACGGAAGAAAAAACCGAACCGGCCTTTAAAGAGAGAATCCTTGCCGAGATATTTGAGGTGTTCGAGATGCAGTTTGCTGCGGAAAGCCAGTCCGATCACAAAATCCCAGGCACTGGTATGCGGACCCACGATCACCACGCATTTGGGCAGGTGATAAGGAAAAGAACCGCGCAGGGTCCATCCTGTTATACGGAGATAGAAGCTCCATAATACGCTCATGTGGCAGCAATTAGTCTGATTGACAAGATAGGAAGAAAATGAATAACGTGAGTCGTCAGTCGGGAGGCGTGAGCAGGAAGGGTTTTTACTCCCGACTGACGATTCACGTCTATGGCTTTCCCTGCCGGGAAAAATGTTTGGAATAAGCAATTTTCTATTTTGAAACAGCGTTATAGCATAAACCCCTGTACCATGGCCTCTTTCAGAAGTTTTGTTGCCAGCGAGCTGATGTCGATCAAGCAGAATATTGCTGCGGTTCGTAATATGGTTCCCAATAATATTAAACTGAAGCCGAGTGAAAGGCGGAGTATGTTTAAGCTGAACACCAAACGGCATGAGTTTGTGGAGAAAGCCGTTCAGTTCATGCGCAAGAATCCCAATACCGTTCCCTCTTTTGTGGATGTGATGGAGTGCAATAATTATGTACACCTCTACGCCCAATATACCGAACTGATAGAGGAACTGGAATCGGTAAAAACCAAACTCGAAGACGCCAAACTGGTCATCGGCAACGAGATCATGAAACAGACCCGGGCCTATTTCCAGAACTCCAAGAATGCTTCCGAATCGGGCAATGAATTACTTGGCAAGATCTACAAGGAATTGAAGCCGCATTATGCGGTGGGGAGGAATAGTAAGAAGAAAGTGGAAGTTTAATGTTTCTTAGGCTATCAAACAGTTCTATTAAAAATTTTGTATCCGTTTCCCCATTTTCTCATCTGTAACACAACCTCACAAAGATCGATCCCGTCAGTGGTTAACGAATAAGTGGTTTGTAAAGGATTATTGTTTTGTTTTTCTTTCAGGATAATACAATCTTCTTCCAGTTCTTTTAGCTGGATCGCCAGTAATTTATCTCCAATAGCTATTTCCTTTTTTAATAACCCGAACCGGGTTACCCCTTCCCGGATCTTCAGGATGATGGATGCTTTGCATTTGCCTTTTAAAATATTGATGGTTGTGTCTATCGGACAATCAACCACAACAGCTGTTTTTTTCATAAAAAAGTACTGTAGTATTTTATAGCAGTGTAAAATACTACAGTAACCATACAACAGGATACCATTCGTGTAGTTTTGCTGATAAATCAGGAATATGAGATTCAGTAAGCATGTTTGGCTTCTTTTAATAGTCACATCCAATGTGCTAACACTTTTAGCCAATGAAACGCAGGATAGTTTTATAATAAGCAGGGTTACGGAGAATGTATTTATTGCACACCCCGGCCGGATCAAAAAAATAAACAGCACCAGTACCATTATCGTGGGTAGCAATTACCTTACCGTAGTTGAATCGCAGGCCGATATTGTTCTGGCGAAAGAGTTACTGAAAGCAATACGCGACAGGATATCAAAACTGCCTGTACGCTACTTGGTGTTCAGCCATTTTCATAGCGATCACATACTGGGTGCGGGTGCATTTTTAGAAGAAAACCCTGACCTGATTATTGTGTCACATCAAAAAACCATGGAACACATTCGTTTGTTTGCTGCGCAGGAGCAACATAACTGGGCAAAGCTGGTAGCCGCAAAATCAATTGAAGTTGCAGCTATGGCCGCATCGGCACCAAATCCCCAAAAACAAGAACTGGTAAATACTGCGGCGGAACTGCATCGTTAATACCAGAACATTCAATCGTCGGTTATAGTGCCACCTTCCTTAACTTTTTCCGACTCGCTAACCCTGTTCGATGGTAACCGACAAATACAGTTCAGCTATTATGGCAGCGGCCATACTTCCGGTGATTTAGTGGTATATATTCCGCAGGATAAGGTTCTGATAACCGGCGACCTGGTTCATGATTATGAGCCATTGTTCTGGAATGCAGATCCGGATCAGTGGACACAGACACTCAATAAAATCAAACAGATAGACTTCGATTATTTTATAGGTGGTCATGGCGGGTCGCACAAAGGAAAAGAAATCATACAGCTATGGCAGAATTACATGGAAGAACTAAAAGCGAAAACCCTAGAGGCCATCAAAGATGGACTTACACTGGAAGTATTTCTGAATAAGATCAGGCTCGCATCGTTTGTTTCGCTGCAAAATGGGTATGGTGACAGAATACAAAAATTCAGAACCTCGTTTATGGAGTATTGGACAGGCCCCTTGCTGGATGCCGTAAAAGATGAGATTTCGTACTTGTGGAGATATTATACCCAATAGGGAAACAGGTGTTGGTTAGTATACCGATTTAGGGTATTTGCTTACGGTTTGTTATTGTAAAAAAGTTCTCCCTCTGCTATTTTACAAACGTCTCCTTCAACAATAATATCCCCGTTACTTTCAACAACAACCTTCATGTTGCTGGGCCTGTCTAAAAAATCTCCCTGCCGCAAAATGATTGTAGTATCTGTTTTAGCAAAACCATTTGTAACAAGATAAGCACCTACAGGACCTGCGGCACTTCCTGTGGCAATATCTTCTACCAGGCCTGCATTATCCCATGTTCTGCCTTGGAAACTTTCAATAGAAGGAACATAAAAAAATTTAGCTCCAATTTCCAATAATTTTTCTTCCAGGTTGGGGATAGTAACTTTTACAAGTGATAGCGAACTTTCCCTTATAGGAAGAACCAGGTAGGGCAATCCAGTTGAAATTACCTGGAAGGGAAGGTTGTCATACTTGTCATCAATCCCGAGGTTTAAATAACCGAGAAATAAAACTTCCTGTTCTTTCGAAAGTATGGTTGCAAACTCGGCCTTGCCCTGGTTCATACTGGCCGAGTAGTGGTGGTTGTGATGAACGGTTCTGATGGCAACAGATTTTGTATTCAGCCGAAAAACCCAATCTTCCTGTTTTTTTTCAGGCGAACGGCTGCTATGAAGAACGACCGCCGCACCAATCACAGGATGCCCGGCAAAGTTCAGTTCTTCCTCCATGGTAAAAATAAAAACCCGGAATTCATTTCCTTTCAGATGATGTAAAAAATACTTTCAAACTGACGCATTTCCTGAGTAAGCATCTGCATAAAAGATTTGTCTGTTTTTTCTATCTCCGTAAATACGGTTAATCCATTTCCCGAAAAAGGTTTTTTAGAAAAAACATCTACATGATAATAGCGCATCTTTATACGTGATCGTTTAACGATGAAACGGGAAGACAAAGTTAAGATACCCCCGCATACAAGGTATACGATTGTTAGCAGCCTATGGCGAAGTGTATTGTGAATATTTGGAAAAATACGGAAGATGTTTTTTTTGCTGGCGCCGGATAAACTTGTGCAGGAATACGATAAAAGGATTGCAAAAGAAACTGTATTTTTAACTCCATCTTTTACGTATGAACCGATTTTTGCTTTTCTGTTTCAGTCTCATGATTTCTATCGGTGTGATGTCTCAATCCAAACGCCCCCGGGAGTTGGGTATCTCCATTGGGGTGTTGCCAACAGGGAAACTGAATGCCATTACAGATGTATCTGGGGTAAAAGTGGGGCATACAACGCTGATCAGCGGAGAGAAAGTGCGTACGGGGGTAACGGCCATCCTGCCTTTTGCCGGTAATATCTTCCAGCAAAAAGTACCGGCGGCCGTATTTGTAGGCAATGGCTTTGGCAAACTGGCCGGCAGCACGCAGGTAATGGAACTGGGTACGCTGGAGAGCCCGGTAATATTGACCAATACATTGAGCGTAGCTACTGCCATGGAAGCAGTGATTGATTATACCTTACAGCAAAAAGGCAATGAAAAAATATATTCCGTAAACGCGGTAGTGGGAGAGACCAATGATAGTTACCTGAACGATATCCGTGGCAGGCATGTGCAGAAAACAGATGTGCTGAGAGCTATTGAGCAGGCGGGCAACGGAGCAGTAGCAGAAGGATCGGTGGGGGCTGGTACGGGAACGGTTTGTTTTCAGTTTAAGGGTGGTATCGGAACGGCTTCCCGCAAACTGCCGGAATCCATGGGTGGTTATACGGTTGGGGTATTGGTGCAGACCAATTTTGGTGGTGTTTTACAGGTAGATGGGGTGCCGGTGGGCGAGGAACTGAACCAATATTACCTGCGCGATCAGTTAACCAAAAAAGAAGATGGCTCCTGTATGATTGTAGTGGCCACTGATGCGCCGCTGGACAGCCGCAACCTGGGTCGTTTGGCCAAACGTGCTTTTATGGGACTGGCCAAAACAGGGGGCATAGCGCATAACGGCAGTGGTGATTATGTGATCGCTTTCTCTACCGATAGTACACTGCGGGTTCCGCATAACAACAAAGAAAAAAAGCAAACCCTTAGCCTGTTAACCAACGATGCCGTTTCGCCTTTGTTCATGGCGGCGATAGAAGCTACTGAAGAAGCCATCATCAATTCTTTGTTTGCGGCCACTACCACCAAAGGAATAGATGGGCATACGGCAGAAGCTTTGCCGGTAGAAAAAGTAATCGCTATTTTGAAAAAATATAACCGGATTTCTTTATGAGTCATCTGATCTGTTACCATCATAACCGCTTCGCATCGCTGGAAGATGTGTCTGTTCCTGTGAACGATCTCGGTTACCAGCGTGGCTATGGCATTTTTGATTTTTTGCGTGTGGCTGGTGAAACGCCTTTGTATGTAGATGATCACCTCAATCGTTTTTTTTATTCTGCCGAAGCAATGCATTTGCCGGTAAAACAAACCAGGGAAGAATTATTGCAGATCATTCGGCAAATGATCAGTGTGAACCGCCTGCCCTATTCCGGTATCCGCATCATGTTATCGGGCGGCAGTTCGCCGGATGGGTACCAGATCACAGCACCCAACCTGGTAATCGTGCAGGTGCCGTTAACACCACCCCCCGATCAGTTACTGCTTCCCGGATACAAAGTAGTTACTTACGCGCACCAGCGGCAGATGCCGCATGTGAAAACCACGGATTACCTCATGGCCATCTGGTTACAGCCCTGGGTAAAAGAACAGGGGGCAGATGATGTGCTGTATCATCAGAACGGTATCGTATCTGAGTTTCCGCGGTCTAATTTTTTCCTGGTAGCTGATGAGCAGACCTTGGTAACACCCGCCCATCATATTCTTCACGGGGTTACCCGCAAGCAGATTCTGCAGGTAGCAAATGCACAGGGAATGAAGGTGATCGAAAAAGATATTACGATGGAAGAGATCCGCTCTGCCAAAGAAGCTTTTATCAGCAGTTCCACCAAACGTGTAATACCCATCCGGCAATTGGATGAGATCCGGTTTGCACCTTATACAGCGGCTTCCATTACCGCACAACTATTTGGTTGGTTGCAGCAACACGAGCTAGCAACCGCAGCCAGGGCATAGTGCTGCCATTTATCCCAAATTGCTTGTTACGCCTTTACCGGTAAGATAGTTTTGCGCCCATTCCTGTGTTGAACTAAAGTATGGAACCAAAATTATTACCTGCTGTGTTGCTCTCGGCCCTGTCGCTGATCTGCCTGATGGTAGTGATGCGTGGTCTGCAGATCGCATTAACCAAAACAACGATTGCCCCGGCGAGGCAGAAAAACCTTATTGTTACTACCTATAGCATAGTAGCTGTATGGGTGCTGCTGGTGGGGATACTTTCGCTGAACGGATTCTTCTCTGATTTTTCAAAACTGCCACCAAGGCCTTTATGGGTAATTCTTATCCCAACAGTATGCTTTCTCATCATTGCCTTTAGACGAACAACCGGGGAGATCTTATTGGCTATTCCACCACATTGGCTGGTAGCCATGCAAACATTCCGGATACTGGTAGAAATACTGCTATGGAAAACATTCATGCTGAACCTGCTGCCCATACAGATGACATTTGAGGGAAGTAATTTTGATGGATTGAGCGGTTTGCTGGCCGTTCCGGTTGCCATGATCCTTTCTAAAAAATGGGCGCCGAAATTATTGCTGGTCTTTAATCTGGTGGGCTTGTTGCTCCTGCTCAATATCCTCGTAATTGCGGTACTCTCTATGCCCACGCCGCTCCGCTATTTTTTGAATGAACCGCCCAATACACTGGTAGGCGAGTTTCCTTTTATTTACCTCGGTGCCGTGCTGGTGGCTATTGCACAGGCGCTGCATATCTTTTCTTTACGCCAATGGTGGCTCTTACGCAAGCGCGATGCGATGTTACAGGAACAGGAATAATAAGCCCCGTCAATTTTTTTTCTTTCATGGTTCTTTCTGGTTGATGGTGTAATTTGTATGCTGTGTCAGCCTCTCCTGTATACCGGATCTATCCCTGTGGCGATCATGCCATTACCATTACATGGGGCAATGCCATTACCGAAGCAGCCAACCAACAGGTGATGGCACTGTATCGTTATTTGTGTGAAAGAAAAATAACAGGTGTACTGGACCTGATTCCCGCCTATAGCTCGCTCACAGTGGTGTACGACCTCGTTGCGCTGATCAAAAAAAATCCGGGCCAGACTGTATATACGATGATGGAATCACAGTTACAGCAAGCGGTCCGATCGGTAGAATTGGGAACCATTACTGTTTCCAACAAGATTACTATCCCGGTTTGTTATGATCTGTCGCTGGCACCGGATCTGTCTGCACTGGCAGCCTTGCATCAACTCACTATCGAAGAAGTTATTCAGCTGCATACAGCACCAACCTATCGTGTGTACATGATCGGTTTTCTTCCGGGGTTTGCGTATATGGGTTCAGTAGATGAGCGGATCCATACGGCCCGGAAAAGCAGTCCGAGAACAAAAGTGCCTGCCGGCAGTGTAGGTATAGCAGGCGAGCAAACGGGTATCTATCCGCTGGATTCGCCGGGGGGATGGCAGCTGATCGGTCAAACACCTTTGCGGTTATTTGATATTGACCGAACGGATCCCTGTTTGCTGCAGCCGGGCGATGAAGTGCAGTTTTGGTCCATTTCTCTCACAGAATATCATCAACTGAAAAAACTATGAGTATACAGGTAATCAAGGCCGGTATACTCGATACCGTGCAGGATACAGGCAGGTATGGTTACCAGCAACTGGGCATCAACCCCGGCGGGGTGATGGATAGAACCGCTATGCGAATCGCCAATGCACTGGTGGGCAATGATGCCGGTGTACCCGTTGTTGAAATGCATTTTCCGGCAGCAGAAATACTGTTTGAAGAAACCATGCTGGTGTCTTTGAGTGGCGCAGATTTTTCGCCCCGGATCAATGGCGAAGAAATGCCGGTGCATAAACCGGTCTGTGTGCGCAAAGGCGCTATACTTTCTTTCGGTAAACAAATAAAAGGTGCACGTACTTACCTGGCAGTAAGGGGCGGTTGGAAAGCGGATAACTGGCTGCATAGTTACAGTACACATCTTACGGTAAAAGCCGGCGGACAGGCCGGGCGTGCACTGAGCAGAACAGACAGGCTCTTTCCTCAGCAGCTTCAGCCCTATGGTTTGCTCAACAAGGAAAGTATTTTTGAAGTACTGCCCTGGCAGGCGGCTGTTGGTGCTTTTTATCAGGAGGGAAGTTTGCGGATGATACAGGGTTATGAATTTGATACACTCACCCCGGCAGCAAAAGAAACCCTGTTCAGTAGTTCGTTCACCATCAGCCGCGAAAGTAACCGCATGGGGTATCGTTTACAGGGTCCGCCACTGATAACTACGCTTACTACAGAACTGATCTCTACAGCCGTCACCCGCGGCACCCTGCAGTTATTACCCAATGAACAACTCATTGTGCTGATGGCAGACCACCAGACCACCGGCGGTTATCCGCGGGTAGGGCATCTGATCAGTGCCGATCTGGCTTTGCTGGCGCAAAAAAATGCGGGAGACCCCTTTTCCTTATCGCTTGTTACCGTTCAGGAAGCAGAAAATATCCTGCACCGGCAGGAAATGGATTTGCAACAACTTCAAAATGCCTGTAACTTCCGGTTAGCGCAATACCTGTTGGGTGTATAAACTGTTTAACCAGCCACTGCCTATGCAAACAATTGACCTGAACTGCGATCTGGGTGAGGGCCTTGCCAATGATGCCCTGTTGATGCCCTGGATCAGCAGCGCCAATATTGCCTGTGGCTATCATGCGGGAGATACAGACACCATGCAAAAAACCATCGCCCTCGCCATTCAACATGAAGTGGCCATTGGGGCGCATCCGGGTTTTGCCGATAAAACCAATTTCGGAAGAACAGAAATGAACTTACCGCTGAACGAGATTTTTGATCTGATTACAGAACAGGTATGGCAACTGCAACAGATGGCAAAGCAAATGGGCGCTTCGCTGCAACATGTAAAACCACATGGTGCCCTGTATAATATGTCTGCACGCGATGCCTTACTGGCCAATACCATTGCCAAAGCCGTGTATACGATCGATCAGAACCTGGTATTGTTTGGTCTCAGCGGCAGCCTGTCTGTCAGCGAAGCAGAAAAGATCGGGCTGCCAACCGCCAGTGAAGTTTTTGCCGACAGAACCTATCAACCCAATGGGAGTTTAACACCCCGTTCAGCACCCGGTGCCATGATTGTATCAACCGAACAATGCCTGCAACAGGTATTGGAAATGATACAACAACAAACAGTAACTACTGCCGATCAACAAACAATACCTATCAACGCACAAACAGTATGTTTGCATGGCGATGGGGAACAGGCGGTTGCTTTTGCACAACAGATTTACCAGGAATTGGGAAACAATCATATCAGGATTCAACGTATCGCCCATTGAAAAAAATAGCCAGATCCTCAGCCATTACAGGCGCCGCTTTTCTGATGGCCACTTCTGCCATTGGTCCGGGCTTTCTTACACAAACCACTGTATTTACCCAGCAGCTGCTGGCCAGTTTTGGGTTTGTGATATTGATATCTGTACTGCTCGATATTGGTGCGCAGATGAATATCTGGCGGGTATTGGCCGTAACCGAAAAACATGCACAGGATATTGCGAATGAAATGCTGCCCGGACTGGGGTATTTTATTGCCGCATTGATTGTACTGGGAGGACTCGCCTTTAATATCGGGAATGTGGCGGGCTGTGGTTTGGGACTGAATGTATTAACAGGGATGGATACCATCTACGGCGCTATTCTCAGTGGCATAATTGCCTTGTTCATTTTCTGGATGAAGGAAGCAGGCAATGCTATTGACCGATTTTCGAAAATACTGGGTGTGCTGATCTTTCTGTTAACGCTCTATGTAGCATTCAGCTCACAGCCACCGGTGGGTGAAGCTTTATACAGATCGGTGGTTCCGGAAAAGATCAGTGTGGTGGCCATTGTTACGTTGGTGGGAGGTACCGTGGGAGGATATATCTGTTTTGCCGGTGGCCATCGCTTACTGGATGCCGGTATCAAGGGGGTGGATGCATTACCACAGGTTACACGCAGTTCGGTAACGGGCATCCTGGTAACGGCATTTATGCGCGTAGTACTTTTTCTGGCTGCATTGGGTGTAGTGATGAAAGGTGGACTGCTGGATCCGGGCAATCCCCCTGCATCGGTTTTTAAACTCGCGGCGGGCGAATTAGGGTATCGTTTTTTTGGCGTGGTAATGTGGGCGGCAGCCATTACATCTGTAGTGGGAGCATCTTATACTTCTGTAAGCTTTTTGAAAACATTTCATCCCTGGATCGATAAAAACTCCCGCTGGATCATTACCGGTATGATCCTGTTCTCTACCGTGGTTTTTGCCATCGTAGGCAGACCCGTAAAAATATTATTGACGGCGGCGGCGCTGAACGGACTCGTATTACCCATTACGCTGACTGTGATGCTGCTGGCAGCCAGGAATATAAAGCTGGTGGGCACTTACCGGCACCCGATGGTATTACAGGTGGCAGGATGGATAGTGGTGATAGTGATGTGCGGCATGAGCTACCTGACTATTGCTAACTGGGTACATGGATAATTTTTTAATTTTGTAACAGTTAGTCACAGCACTTGTCGCCACTGAGCAGCAGGCGATGTGGGGTTGCGATAAAACTTCTTACTAAAACCGATTGTATGCATGATCGTCAAAAATACTGGGATCAGATCTACCAGACCAAACAACCCGGCGAAGTCAGTTGGACACAGGAACAACCGGTTACCTCTCTCAACTTTATTCATAGTTTTCCCATTTCTAAAAAAGCACCCATCATTGATGTAGGTGGTGGCGATAGCCGATTGGCTGATTATTTACTGGCGGAAGGATATGAGGATATTACCGTACTGGACATTTCGGAAGAAGCGTTAAAGCGGGCCAAAAAAAGACTGGGCGAAAAAGCAGACCGGGTCAAATGGGTGGTATCCGATGTTACTGAATTTACACCCGATACCACTTATGAAGTATGGCACGACCGCGCCACTTTTCATTTTCTGACCACACCCGAACAGATCAGCAGGTACATCTCTATCGCCTATCAGAACGTAAATGGTTTTTTAGCCATCGGTACATTTTCTGAAGAGGGTCCTGAAAAATGCAGTGGTCTGCCCATCAAACAATACAATGAAGCTTTACTCCAGGCAGAGCTGGCAAATAAGTTTGACAAGATCCGCTGCATTACCGAAGATCATGTCACTCCTTTTCAGACCAAACAGAATTTCCTGTTCTGCAGTTTTAAAAAACACCGGGATAATTAAGCGTGCAGGTAATTTATACTTCAGCAAATGGCGGATTTGCGCAGAATCTGAAACATTTTTTCTCTGTGTAACTCCCTATCTCTGTACCTCTGTGTTGAAAAAACACCACTCATACAGTTCATCTGAAAGGAGCAGTCTTTTTAACACAGAGGTACAGAGTAACAGAGGTGCACAGAGTTTTTGTAGCGAATCAGCTTTACACTACTCAGGATTGATTGCTGGTGATTACCGGAACACGGTTTGTATAGTGTTTCAACAAGGCCTTAGCCGTTTCTTCTGCCGAAACAGTGGACAGTTCTATTTTATTGAACAGCGATGAAAAATTCTCCCGGTTCTGTAAACTCTTCAGGTAAAATTTATCATAGTAGGTAAGCAGGATGGCGAAGCAATCTTTAATATTGTCTTCGATCAGAAAGTTTACAGCGTTTTTGGTTTCCAGTCCACCCAGCCTTTTTTTGATCCGGATCACCGCGTTCACCAGCAACGCTTTTTCAAACTTGCCGTAGTGCTCTGTAATAAATCTCAATCTCTCTTCGAATGGGATATCCAGGAAATAGATCTGCTTGTCCCGCATCTGTTTAAAAAAGGCAGCCGGCAAATTTACTTCGCCTATGCGCTGGCTTTCATCCTCCAGCCAGAGTACCGGCTTGTGTTGCTGGTTTTCTGCCACCTGCCATTCGGTAACGGTTTTTTTTAACGCTGCAGCCAGTACATTCTCAAACATTTCCTGCGTAGGCTGTGGCGGCTGCCCCAAGGATCCAAAAGCAGAACCTTTGTGGTGTGCCAGTCCTTCCAGGTCTATCACAGATTCTTTCTTTTTGGCCAGTGCCTGCAGGGCTTCCGTTTTACCACTACCGGTAAATCCGCCCACAATATTAATCGGGTAAGGAACGGCGAACTGTGCCAGTACCCAGTTTCGGTAAGCTTTATACCCCCCCGCCAAAGTGTATACTTTAAAACCATAGAGGTCCAGCAGCCAGGCAACCCCGGCACTGCGCATACCACCCCGCCAGCAATGTACCAGTACCACCTGCTGGTCTCTCTTGAATTCTTTCGCATTGTTTTTGGTTTGTAACAAGGCTTCCACTTCTTCCACCATCTTCACCATTTTCACGCCGTAAAATTCCAGTCCCAGTTTAATGGCTTTCTGCTGGCTCTCCTGTTTATAGGCGGTACCCACCACTTTTCTTTCTTCGTCTGAAAACAAAGGCAGGCTGTGGGCGCCGGGAATATGGGCATGGCCAAACTCGCCCGGGCTGCGTACATCCAGTACCACATGCGTTTGGGCAAGCGATAAAAATTCTTCAATACTGATGCGGGTAACGGCCATGAAACAAATGTAAGGGGAGAATTTTGTAACTTTTCGGTCTGAAACAGTTATTGATCATACGACACGCCAAAAGCAGCTGGGCACTGGCCGGACAGGAGGATTTTGACCGCCCGCTGAACGACCGTGGTCAGCGCGATGCGCCCATGATGGCCAAACGTTTGCTCGACCGCAAAGTGGGTATCGATATGCTCATTTCCAGTCCGGCCAACCGGGCACTCAGTACGGCCCGTTATTTTGCCGATGTGTATGAGATGGGTAAAGACAGGCTGGCCACCATCAAACAATTGTACCATGCCTATCCTCCTGCTTTTTACGAAGTGATCAGCGAGATCGATGATTCTATCCGAACGGCGGCCATCTTCTCGCATAATCCCGGTATTACCGCTTTTGTGAATGAACTAACAGATACCCGGATCGACGATATGCCTACCTGTGCCATATTTGCCGTAAAAGCCGAAACCGCCCACTGGAAAGATTTTCGCAGGGCTACCAAAACATTCTGGTTTTTTGATTATCCCAAACTATAGGGCCTGTCAGGAAGGTTGTATGATTTCTGTCTGCTTTTTAAAATTGGCCAGGTAAACACCGGCAAAGATGAGAATGGCCGCACAGAGTTTGGTAATACTGAAATGCTCCCCTGCAAAAATGATGGCGACTATGGCTGCAAACAAAGGCTGGGTATAGATGTATGCTCCGGTAGCCGAAGCGCCGATCGCAGAAATGCCATATACATTCAGCAGATAAGCCAAAAAGGTAGCACCCACTGCCACTGCCGCCAATGCCATCCATTGCGAAAATCCAAAAGCCGCCCAGTTGGTGGCCAGAAATTCGGGCATCCCGAAGGGAAGAATGATACAGGCCCCGAAAGTAAACACCCAACGTAATACCTGTATACCGCTGTAATGCTGCATCAACGGCCGCACCAGCACCAGGTAAAATGCATAGGAAATGGCATTGATGATCACCATCACATCACCCAGTAACATGTTACTTCCTGCCCGACCGGCATCTTTCATCAGTATCAGTAAAGCGGCACCGCCAATACCCAGTACCAGCCCCAGGAACTTCAGCAGGGTAAAACCCTCGCGTAATAACCAGGCAGCGATGAGGGTGATAAAAATAGGTGTGGCCAATGCCAGTAACGCACTATGAATAGGTGTGGTTAACGAAACGCCCTTGATAAAAAGGATCTGGTTAATGACCACACCCGTTAACGCACAGATCAGAAAACGGGGAATATGTTTCCGCTCCAGTTTTACTTTGCCGGGTTTGAACAGGAACAGGGTCCAGAACAGGAACAGGCTCACGAGTATCCGCACCACATTCAATGCAAAAGGATGCAGGTAAGCGGGTGTGATATATTTAACGATCGCATAATTGGCCCCAAAAATAAAATTGGCGCTGAGTACGGCGGCATGGGCTTTGGTGGTTCGGGTCATGATGTGGGGGCAAAGGTAGGGAAAGCGTGAGGCGTGAGGCGCGAATCGTCAGTGGTGAATCGTCAGTAGTGAGGGGTGAGTAGGGAGTTTTTGTTCGGAGGATTATTGGGGGAGCGATTTTTGGAGGAGGTGGGGCAGCATGGTGGGGTGGAAGAGGGTGAGCGGGGGGAATTGGTAATGGTGGGTATGGGCAAAGGGTAAGTGTTGCGTGGCATTGAAATTTGCTTGCGTAAAACAGATACAGATGCCTGCGGACTGCAAACGCTGGGCGAGGTATTCCTGTTCGGTTTGGCCGGGGGTGGGGATGAGAATGGCTTTTTTGCGCAGGGCGAGTAATTCCATAACGGTGCTGTAGCCACTGCGGCTGATCACATACGCACTCTGGCGGATGGCCGCTTCGAGTTCGGGGCCGGGCAGGTGATTCACCACCGTTACATGTGGGCCGATGTGCAGCTGTTCTGTGCTGCCGGGTTTACCCCTAACGAGTAAACAGTTACCCGCCACAGAAGGCAGCTCGCGGATGAATTTGTTTTCGAGTAAACTACGTTGCGGCTCAGGACCTGATAGCAGGACGCAGTAATCATATTTTTTCTCCACCTCACCGGGCGCAAAGCGCGAGAGTAAACCGAGATACAACACGGGTATCTTGGGTACTTGTTTTGGGTGAGATAAGATGCCGGCTATATTGGCTTCTCCTTCCATATCCGGCACCCAGCAGGCGGTAAAGCGGTTAATGAAGCGGTAGTTGATGCGCTGTAACAATTGCTGCAGCCAGCCAAACGGTGCTTTGATGGTAAGCTGGTGGGTAATAAAAATGCAGGAAACCTTTTGTGAGTATAAGCCGTACCGGTTGTCGGAGAGCACGAGATCGATCTGGTGGGTGCTGATCACTTCGTTCAGCCAGGCATGCTCATCGCGGATGGTGTTGCGTAGCCGGGGTAATTGTTGGAGGAGGCTGAGAGCCAGCCCCCAACGGGTGTTGGCATAGCGTACCCGGTAACCGGCCAGTGGCAGCAGGGTAAGCTGCGGAAATTCCTGCTGCAGTAAATGGGCCTGTGCGCCTTCAGCCGCGAGAATTACGGTATAACCATTGGTTACCAACGCATTGATCAGCGGTATGCAGCGGGTGGCATGCCCCAGGCCCCAATCGAGCGGGGCCACCAGTACGGTTTGTATGTTAAAATTACCGGGCAATAG
>SCVK01000408.1 GCA_004297075.1 Chitinophagaceae bacterium | reverse complement strand
CAGCAGATTTAAAGCATACACCAGTGCCAATGCACGAAAAATAGTTTTGTCCTGGTATTTATCTGCCTTGCTTGCCCAGCGGATCCGCTGGTTCAGAAAACTGCTCCAGTCGGGCATCGGCGCTGTGGTAACAATGGCTCCCCGATGAAAAAGATATCCCAAACGATGAGGGTATTGCTGTTTGATCTTATACATCAGCAGCATATCATCGCCACTGGCAATCTGGTCAATGCCATTGAACTGGCCCACTTCATAAAACACATCTTTCCGGTAAGCAATATTGGCGCCATTACACATGGTATGATAACCGGCCGATACGGCAGCGGCGGTAATACCCTGCAGACTGATAAAATCCAATAACTGAAAAGCAGACAGAAAAGAACCCGTATGCGTAAACATGACCGGCGCGGCAATAAATACCGGGTGCTGATTTTGTATATATTGATCGAACAAGGATAACCATTCCGGCTGTACCATACAGTCTGCATCTGTTGTAACGATCCAGTTACCTGAACTCTGCGCAATGGCCAGCTCGATCGCTTTTTTCTTGTAAGCGTTTACAGGTTTATCTTTTAAAATGTCTATGAGATTCAGTAGTTGCAGGTTGCTGTATTGTTGTTGTAAAGAACGAACAATGGCTTCTGTGTTATCAGTAGAATGATCATTGATCACAATTACTTCAAAAAATTGAGCGGGGTATTGTTGCTGTAATACTGACTGCAAACAACCGGCAATATTATTTTCTTCATTTCTGGCAGGGATAATGATAGAAAAGCGGGTGCTGTGCTCAGCTGATACAGGGATAAACTCGGGCAACCGCAGAAACCATACACGGTATTGCCAGATCAGCAGGCTATAGCCCAGCAGCACAATTGCAGTAAGAATCAGTAAAATCCAATACATCTGCAGCAAAGAACGCTAATATTATTTAACCAGGAACTTTGCGAGCGTAACCGCATATTTTTCGCGCAGTAACTGGTGGCCGGCAGGCAGTTCTGTTAAACGGATATGGCCTTCGCTGTTCTGGCTGAAAACGGTTCCGTATCTCGTCAGTATTACCCTGTCGTAGCGGCCAAATACAAGGTTTACAGAAATTTTGTTTTGCCTGATCAGTTGTTTCAGCAGCTTTTTGTCGGGCCTGAATTTCCGCATGGTGGTCCAGCGCTGGTACAACATTTCTCTTGCTTCACTTTCATCGAGGTAATAATGCACGAATTTGAGAAGGTTAGGATTGTACAGCCCCAGCCGGGTAGCCAGGTCCAGCCCACCCAAGAGCCATCCGGGTTGATCCATCACCTGCTTAAACAATCGCTTCCCGATGAGTGAATGGGTAGCCAGTTTTTGCCAGATCTTTTTATGCAGTCCATCAGGAGCCACCAGTAACATCGATCGTACTTCCTCCGGCACTAATTGCAATAACTGCAAAGCCACCCTGCCACCCATACTGTATCCCATCAGGTGAAAAGGCTGTCCGGGAGGCCTGAGCTGGTTCACCAGCGCTAACAGGTCGGCTGGTTCCAGCAACAAACCCTCGCGCCATTCCGTTTTTCCATGAAAAGGGAGGTCGATGGCGATCACTGTATAATCGGCCGCCAACTCCTTTTCGAGGCATGCAAAGGATCGACTGTCTTCGCCGTAGCCATGAAAACAGAATAACCACTCCGGACCCTGTCCCCAGCGGAGATAATGCAGATCAGAGCTGCGAAAGGGGATATGGTGTGATTCTGCCGGCAAAAGGGAAAATTTAAGGGTTTATTCTTGGTGATGTCAAAGAAACGAACTTATTTTGAAATTAGTTGCATAACTAACTATATGTCAAACAACCAATTTAAGCGGGGCGAGTTGTACAGTGTGATCAACGGCATGGCTTCTACCGCTGTGGCAAGGAGATTGCAGAAGAACTTCCGGCAGGCCGGACTGGAGATCACGATTGAGCAATGGAGCGTTTTATATCATTTATGGAAGGAAGATTGTTTGAGTCAGCAGGAATTATGCAACCGCACTTTCCGCGACAAACCCAGCATCACCCGTTTGATCGATAACCTCGAAAAACAGAAACTGGTAAAAAGAATGCCTTCCAAAACAGACAGGCGTATTAACCTGGTTTGCCTTACGGAGGCTGCCAAACAACTCCAGAACCAGACCATCGACCTGGCTAATCAGACGATGAATGAGGCGTTGGTGGGTGTGAATAAGGAAGAGATCGAAACAGTGAAACAGGTATTTCAGCGGGTGTACGATAATCTGACTTGATAATGAGCGAATGAGTGGATGAGTGATTGAGTGAATGGGAAAACCTATAAAAATAGTAAACGAATAAACGAATAAACTAATAAACCAATAAACTTTCCTACCATGGAAACTACTCAAAAAACCAATGCGCTGAAAGGCGGTGAATGGTTGATCAAAGAAAGTGCTGCTGCCGATACTTTTATCCCGGAGGATCTGAACGAGGAACAGAAGATGGTGATGGAGATGTGTGTACAGTTTCTGGATACAGAGATCCTTCCTGTAATCGACAGGATCGATAAACTGGAGCCGGGGCTGATGCCTTCTTTGCTGGAGAAAGCCGGCGACCAGGGTTTGTTGTCAACCTCCTTCCCCGAACAGTATGGTGGTCTCGGAAAAGATTTTATCACATCAACCCTCGTAAATGAAGGGCTCGGTGGTGGGTATTCTTTTTCTGTTGCCGTTGCAGCACATACCGGCATCGGTTCTTTACCGATCCTGTATTTTGGAACAGAGGCGCAGAAAGAAAAATACATCCCCAAACTGGCTACCGGCGAGTGGAAGGGTGCTTATGGTTTAACAGAACCCAATAGCGGCAGTGATGCACTGGGTGCCAAAACCACTGCTAAGCTGAGCGAGGATGGAAAATATTATATCCTGAACGGACAGAAATGCTGGATCACCAACGGTGGTTTTGCGGACGTGTATACCGTGTTTGCCAAGATTGACGGGGATAAATTTACCGGCTTTATTGTAGAGCGCGGTTTTGAAGGATTTACACAGGGACCGGAAGAACATAAGATGGGGATCAAAGGATCTTCCACCGTTCAATTGTATTTCCAGGACTGTAAAGTGCCGGTAGAGAACCTGCTGGGAGAGGTTGGTAAGGGACACCTGATTGCCTTTAATATCCTGAATATCGGTCGTTTGAAATTATGTGCCGCCGCATTGGGTGGATCAAAAAGAGCGGCCACTACCTCTATCCAGTATGCGAAAACCCGCGAGCAGTTTAAACTGCCGATCGCCAAATTTGGTGCTATCCGTCATAAAATGGCAGAGATGGCCATCCGGATGTGGGTTTGCGAAACCGCATTGTATCGTACCGCTAAATGGATCGATAGCCAGGAGCATGCGTTAGCTGCCGAAGGCAAATCGTTTGCCGAAGCCTTGCTGGGTGGTGCCGAAGAATTTGCCATCGAATGTTCGATGCTGAAAGTGTATGGTAGTGAAGTGCTGGACTTTGTGGTGGATGAAGGCGTACAGATTCATGGTGGAAACGGGTTCAGTGATGAATACCTGATTTCCAAAGGCTACCGCGATAGCCGGATCAACCGGATCTATGAAGGCACCAACGAGATCAATCGTTTGCTGACAGTGGATATGATGCTGAAACGCGCCATGAAAGGCAAACTGGACCTGATGACACCCGCCATGGCCGTACAAAAAGAGCTGATGAGCATTCCTGATTTTGGTGCGGAAGAGGAAGGTGCATTTGCCAAAGAGCGTAAGTACATCGCCAATTTCAAAAAAGCCATTCTGATGGTAGCCGGAGCCGCTGTGCAGAAACTGATGATGCAGCTGGATAAGGAACAGGAGATCCTGATGAATATTGCCGATATGGCCATCGAAACCTATAACGCAGAAAGCGCCCTGTTACGGGTGATGAAACTGGCAGAAGCCAGGGGCGAAACCGCTACCAGCCTGCAGGCAGACATCATGCGCACCTACCTGTACGATGCGGCCGACCGCATTAACAAAGCCGGTAAAGATGCCCTGAACAGCTTTGCAGACGGTGACGAACTGCGTATGATGCATATTGGCCTGAAGCGTTTTACCAAGGTAGAGCCCTTCAACACCAAAGACGCCCGCAGGCGGATCTCAGATAGGCTGGTGGCCGATGATGGCTATCATTTATAAAAAACAAAATAAATTATCATAATTCCCAAAGTTTTGTAATATTTGATTGTTGTTTTACGGTTGCTTGCTAAAACAAAGCCTCATTACCGTTACTGGTAGTGAGGTTTTTTTGTGCCCTGCTCACAGTAAAATCCCAATCGGGTTACCTGCCGGGACTACCTGTTTTATTGAATTGTTGCTGTTGATCATCATCCGATTGTTAAGCCCGTTAACGTTTTGCCCGATTTGCCGATAGAAATGCCATGTTCGGGTGTTTTAACATTAAGTTAGTCTGCATGTTTCACAATTTGCGGTCTTACTAACGGCACAGGGGAGTGAATGAGTATATCTTTATAACTGCTTAACATGAGGAAAATCGTCATTATTAATGACAATAACGAAGATGCGTTATTGTTACAGGAATTATTGCAAAATCATCCGGATGTATATGTTGCAGATATTTTTTCTTCTCTTGCAGAAGCTGCTCCATTACTCACCGCTGCGCATTACGATATACTGATCTCTTCTATTTCTATTTTATCTATACTGATATCCACACAGAAAAATCTACCCATATTGATCTGTATCGGTGTTGAGGAAGACGTTCCATCTGCAAGTGCCAAAAGAAGCATATTTGCCTGGCTGCATCCGCCATTTACATACGAAAGGGTGCTGTCGCTGATTCAGAATGCTGAGCGGTATATGGTTCAATTATCAAGCAGCGTTTCCGAGAAAAGAGACTATGTATTTATTAAATCTGAATATAAACTGATTAAGATCAATTTAGCAGATATTCTTTATCTCTCAGGGATGCGCGATTACACACAGGTTTTCCTTAAGGGAAAAACATCTCCTGTAACCACGCTTCAGAATCTTAAAGATTTCGAAACCAAACTTCCCAGCGCCAACTTTATCCGTGTTCACCGGTCTTATATTATTGCATTGAATCAGGTGGATTCGATTTGCCGGAATGAGATCCACATTGGTACCCATATCATTCCAATAGGCAATGCATACCGGTCTGTGCTGGACGAAATGATTGAAAAAAACTCCTGAGGCAAATCAGGAGTTTTTATTGTCAGCGGATATGGCAACTGTCCAGGTCTGATAAGAGAATCACTGGTAACCTGTTATCCCGCATTTTACTAATTGCGAGTGTTCCTATCTTCCTCGCTTCTTCCTCAGTCGAAAACCCTTTTCTGCCTGGTCTGGCAGGAATACAGGCCTGGTGGATATACACGGTATTGTTGATACAGATATCATATCCCCAGCCATCGGCTGTTTGAAAGGTCTTTACACTAACTTCCCTATCCGGCCCTATACTTTTGGGTTTCCGCGCTAAGTAGGTAACTCCCCAGCAAACGGCTGCAGAAACAAACAGGATATAGGTCCAGTTTTTTTTAATCATTCGAATTATAGGTAATAGTTGGTTGAAACTCATCAATATCATCAAAATAATAGGTACTGTTTCTTCCAGAAGCAACAAAACCACGCCCTTTCAGTGTAAATGCTACTGCCCCCGTTCTTTCGGCCCGTTCGTAGCTGGTTTTACGCGTCCATAGATCGGTAGTAAAATTGTACTCCCATGTTTTTTTATTGTATGAGCCGCTCTCGCCAACTGTGATATATCCTTTGTCGCCAATCACAAAGCCAACACCATTGGTTCGTATAATATCAGAATAATCATCATCGTAGGTTTCTGTACTGATATTGGCTATATCGCGTAACTGTGTCCAGCTACCGGACCCAGCTGGATCAAACATCCAGAAATCAGTAACATTGGTGCCATTGTTGATGCCACAGGTTATATAAGCTTTGCCATTGTAGATAAAAGCGATAGCACCGGATCTTTTGGCCCCGCCCAGGCTTACTTTCTGCGTCCAGCTTCCCATATTGTTACTGCCACCTGTTGGTGTAAACTCCCAGAGGTCTTTGGTATATCCACCATCAAAACCTGTGGTGATATATCCCTTATCATTGATGCCAAAGCCAACAGCATCGTACCTTGCGGTACCTCCAAAATTACTTTTCTGTGTCCAGCTGTTTGTAGCGGGATCATATTCCCATGTATCATTCAAACGATTCAGACCATCAAATCCCGTAGTAATATATCCTTTATTACCCACAGTAAATCCTGTTGCAGAATTCCTGGCCACACCCGGAAACTGGGCGCGCTGTATCCAATAATTTTTTACAGGATCGTAAGCCCAGAAATCAGTGTAACGGTTGGTTCCGTCATATCCGGTTCCCAGGTAGGCGGTGTCGCCAATGGTAAAACCTGCTGCTTCTGTTCGCGCATTACCTTCAAATTCAGAACGTTTTAACCAGTTTCCACTGGTATCTGATGAATCAGTATCCCCGCTTTTTGAGCAGGAGAAGAAGATCATTAATAAACTTGCAGGCAGGAAAAAATAATACTGTAGTCGCTTCATGTATGAAATTTTGACTGAAATTATCTGTCATCGCTTTCGCTAAATCGTTAAAATGGATTTTCGATAAGTATTCAAAGACGAATGCGCTTATTTTATCGGCAAATATTTTTTACGTATTGATATTTCATGAAACTGTATTTTTTCGGAGACGGTTTTTTGCAGGAGATTAATTACTGGCTGATGTCATTATTCCTCTGCTATTCAAATTACTTGCAGATAAATACCTCGTACTAATCGGTTGAATTCAATGGTTAATCCATACTAACAATTCTCTAACAGGAGAGCGCTCTATTATTGTGCTCCTGTTATTTCTTTCCTCAGCAATACAATGATATCCCGATGTTGAAAATGTGTTATTCAGTTTTATTTGTTCTGTTTTCTCTGGTCTGGGTGTCCTGCACAAAAGTTGATATTGCATTTGGCGAGCAGTACCTGGATAATGGGTATACACAGGTTATCAAAGTAGACACTTTTGCAGTGGAACTGTCTTCCATACTGGTGGATTCTTTTGTTACTTCCGGTAAAGGGGTTTCTATGGTTGGTTCGCATGCGGACCCGGTATTTGGAAAAATTGACACAGAGAATTACCTCGAGTTGGCAGGGCCGGTTTATACGGAAGGCATGGCAGATTCTTTCAGATCTGTTTTGTTTGATTCACTCGTATTGATCCTGAAACCTGATGGTTCTTATATTGGGGATACCTTGCAGCCCTTAGAGATCAATGTTCACCGGCTCTCAGAACCGATCCTCCCATATACCAATGATATACTGTCAATTTATAATACACGTAGATTCTCCGTTCAGCCCGATCTGCTCGGAAAAAAAACGATACTGATTCGCCCGGGCGCTGGTAATGAAGTTATGGTGAGATTGCGTGATGATATGGGTAAAAACCTGCTGAGAAAATACCAGGATCCGAACGATCCTGATATTAAATCGAATGAAGCTTTCCTGCAATATTTCTATGGATTGCGAATAAGTGCTTCTGCCGGGAGTCAGTTGATATTTGGGGCAAAAGACAGTCTGGTAATGCGTTTATTTTACCAAAAACAGGGACTGCACCTGGAAAGTAAAACGATGGATTTTACGTTGTTGAATAAGAGCCACCATTTTAATTATATCCGCGTGGATAGATCGGCTACGGTGTTAAAGGACCTGGCTATCCGAAAGCAGATTAATAGTACGGAAACTGGCAATACTGCTTATACCATGTATGCAGCAGGGGTCATGGCAAAACTTCGTTTTCCGACCGTAAGGGATGTGCTGAAGCTGCCGAATTTTGTCAGAATTTTAAAAGCTACACTGGTGGTAAGGCCGGTACGCGGCAGCTATGGAACCAATTCCTATGTTTTACCACCACAGTTACGCCTGGCGCAAACCACCCAGTTAAACCTGATAGGCGATGATATCACCAGTTACGATGAGACGGGCTATTTGCAGACACAAACCGGTGGACTGAGAATTGATAATTTATATGGAGAGAATACCGACTATGCATATGACCTCACACGGTACCTGAAATCCGCTGTTACAGAGGCAACCAATAACCAAAACGGGTTGTTGGTGATACCGCCCGGCCCGGCTTTGGAAACCCAGTTTGGCCGGCTGGTTGCTGGTAACAGGAATCATACAGCTGGGAAAATGGAATTATTAATCGTATATGCAGCAGTGCAATAACTCTGATTATGAAAAGGTATTTTGTGATAGGTTGTATTATACATTGTTCAGTAACTCAGTTGAATGCGCAAAACAATACATCGCCGTATTCTATGATCGGTATTGGTGATCTTGAGAAAAGCAGTTTCGACAGAACTTCGGGTATGGGGCATGCGGGACTGGCTTTGTCATCCAATCGTTTTTTATACCAGGGTAATCCGGCTTCTTATGCCAGACTGGATGAACATTTTTTTTATTTAGAAGTATCTTCCCGTTTTAAATCGGTAGGGTATTCCGGAACAGCTGTTACAGACCCTGTAAATAACTGGTCTGCAGATATGCAGTTTAAAAAACTGGCGCTGGCCATTAAACCTGCTTCCCGCTGGGCCGTTGGTGTTGGGTTGATGCCATACAGTACTTCCAACTACTCTTTTAACAGCAAAAAAGTATTACAGGGAAGTAATCTGGATATTGATGCTTATTATGAAGGTTCAGGCAGCACCAACCAGTTTTATATCACCAACAGTTTTGCCATTGCGAAAAATCTGTTTGTGGGATTGCAGACTTCCTATTTATTTGGCCAGATGCAGGAAACAGAAACGCTCTCGCAGGATATATCAGATAGCGCTTTGAGTACAAACCGGAATATTGTGATCGGTAACCCGTTTCTTAAACTGGGACTGCAGTATTCCTTCAGAGTTGGAAAAGCAATAGACCTGTCATTGGGAGCCACCCTGTCGAATAAAACAAAACTGAAAGCCAATTACGCGCTTCAGGTAAAAGACGGGAACACAATTATTCTGGATGATGAATATTATAAATCCAATTATTTCACCCTGCCGCTAACGTATGCAACCGGTGTGGCCGCTACCTATCAAAATGCGTATACAGTAGCTTTTGATTATACCTACCAGGGTTGGAGTAACCTGCATTATCAGGGGATTAATTATTCGCTGGTAAACAGCCAACGGTTTTCAGCAGGTGTCGAATATTCAAAAAAGCTAAAATATCTTAATCAGTTGTATGAAAAACATTTTTTTCAGGCCGGCTTTTTCTATAATAATTCCTACCTGCGGATAGCAGGGAAACAATTAAATGAGTATGGAGCTACATTTGGTGCCGGCATGCAACTGGCCAGAAGCGGACTGGGTTTACAGGGTGCCATGGAAATAGGAAAACGCGGCACTTCAGATGCGGGTCTGATCAAAGAAAAATACACGCAGTTTACAATGACCATCAGTTACCGGGATTTTTGGCGGTCGCGTAAAATGAAAAGATATGATTGATGCTACTTTCAACTATAAAACTGCAGGCTCGCTTTTGTGAACCGGCAGTTTTAGATTAACTAAGGGAGCGGGGAAGTATTCTTACTTCCCCAATTTTTGTGTAGCGTGTGTATTCATCGGATTTAT
>SCVK01000407.1 GCA_004297075.1 Chitinophagaceae bacterium | reverse complement strand
CAACTGTTGTTTATAAAATACCTAGAAATGATACTGAACCCCAAAGCCTACATGACTGGTTTTACTGGAAGATGTTCCTCCATTGGCATTTTTCCAGCTATAGGTTCCGAAATCAAATACGGCATTGGCGGTCCATTTGCCCTTCTCTGACTGGAAGATCTGTGGTTGCAGGCCCCAGCCGGTAAATGTCATGGTCCGATTCACGGTCACATCTTTGAATCCCGTACCGGCATAATCAGTTTCGAGAATTTTTCCGAACCCGGTTCCATAATCGAAATGCAGGCTGTTCAGCGCAGTGTAAATAACCACGTACAGCGGCATTCTTACCATAAAAGGCATTCTCCCGCCAGGCAATATTTTCTCAAGCGCATCTTCAAACTGTCCATTGGCAGCAAAAGGATACAGCCTTGCCCGCACACCTGGAACGGAGATCTTCAATTCGGTGCTTCTATCTGCGGAAATGAAATTGATATTGTCATATGCCGCCACTGCCGCAACCTTAAAACCATATCTTGATTTGGCAGAATACGATATATGATACCCCAGCTCTGTAGTAACAAATAATTGCATTTTTCCCTTGACAGCTACTTTACCCAGGTCGCCGCCGGGTTTAGAAAAAGACATACCGGTATTGAATTTCAGCGCTAGCCCGCTTTTTTGCGCATTAGTTGCAGTTGACAGCAATACCAGGGCCAGTGCAGGTATCAGCAGTTTGTTCAGGGGAGACAGGTTCTTTGTTTTCATCGTCTTGGTTTATGCAGTTGGTTAAATATGTATTCAAACCGTTTCGGCTTCCGTTAAACACATTGTTCTTTACCCGCCTGCCAGAAGCCTACAGGAAATAGTTACGAGAACAGGTGTTGCGTTGAATAAGATATTGGGAAGTAAAGCGGGATATGGGATGATGGGAGAACAGGATACAGCCCTTAGCATTGCGTTTAACGCAGCCGCCAGGGCATGCCCCCCTATGTGCATTCATAATTCCGTTTTGCCGGGTACAAAACTCAAGGATAGGCCGGCGTGGAACAATACCCTGTACAGGGTATTTTTACTAACTGTTCAGACCAGGCGGTTCAGGTAAGCGTATTTGATCAGTCCGAGTACGGTGTGCGTCTGGGTTTTGCGGAAGATATTTTTCCGGTGGGTTTCTACGGTGCGCTCGCTGATATTCAAAGCAGCGGCGATCTGTTTGGTGTTCATCTCTTTTTCAATCAGCAGTATGATCTGGATCTCGCGTTGGGTAAGGCGGTCTTCTGTGGCATGCTGGCTGTGTTTTCTCCATTTTTTCAGTTCTTCGCTGATATCCTGGCTAAAATACAATCCTCCCTTACAAACGGTTGTAATGGCTTTTACCAGCTCCTGTTTACTGATATTCTTAACGATATAACCGGCAATATTGGATTCATCGATCATCTGCTGCACCAGTTCCGGCGAGCCATTCATGCTTAATACAATGATCCGGACCCGGGGATTCCCATGACTCACTTTTTGGGCCAGCTCCCTGCCTCCCATTTCGGGCATAATAATATCGGTCAATAATACATCCGGCTGCAGTTGTTCCATTTTCTGCAGCATCAGGTGAGCCGAGGTAGTACCCAACACCACTTCCATGTCCGGATGGCCATCGAGCAGCGACATGATACCATCGATCACGATCTGGTGGTCATCTACAATAGCAATTTTCATTTTCCTGTTCACTGACATCATCAAGTTGTATTACATTTTCAAGGGAATGCTGATTGCTACCAATGTGCCTTTACCCGGCGCACTATCCCACTCTACCGTACCATCAAGATAACGGATCCGTTTACGGATATTCTCCATGCCAATACCTGCCGAACTATCGGTATCCTGAGTATCAAACCCTTTCCCGTCATCTTCAATGCTGACCGACAGTCTTTCTTTTTCACAGATTACGGCAATATCCAGGTTATGCGCTTCTGCATGTTTCAGTACGTTGTTGATGCACTCCTGTATTACCCGGAATAATGTGCTGGCCCTTACTTCATCCAATGGTTCGGGTAAGGGATCCATAAAAAGATGGATCGCCAGTTTTTCCTCGTCAATTTTCTGTACCAGATTTCTGAGTGCATCGGCAAAACCCAGTTGCTGCACCGAATAAGGCGCCAGGTTATGGGCAATATTCCGCAGCTCTGCACAACTGGTATCTACCAATGAAATTACCTGCTGGTATTTACGGGTAGTTGCTTCGTCAGACAGTTGCAATTGCTGTTCGAGTGCCGAAAGATTCATTTTGGCCGCACTCATCATCTGCCCCACCCCATCGTGCAGTTCGCCAGCCATGCGTAATCTTTCCTGTTCCTCGCCCATAATGATGGCTTTGGTTTTTTCGGCTTCCAGCTGAGATTGTTGCCGGGCGCGGTTGCGCTGGTAAACAATTACAAACAACAGGGTTCCGAGCAGTATCACTCCTGTAAAAACAACCATGGTGAGCTGTTGTTTTTTCTTTGCCGCCAGTTCTCCGAGCTGTTTCTGGTAAACAATTTCGGCTGTTTTGTATTTCACTTCTGTTTCACTGATCTCTTTGTTCAGATCGGTAGAAAAGAGTTGTTTCTGTTCTGCTATAATTTCCGAATCCAGTGATGCCAGTTCTTTAAAATTCCGCTGAGCAATGATATATTTCCGCTGCAAAATCAAACTGGTAAGCAGGGCATTTTTATCGTTACTTCTTCGCTCTATTTCAATGGCTTTCTGCCCGGTAGTTATGGCTTTGGCATATTGTTGCTGTTTCCATAAAAGGTCGGCATAAAAAGTCATGGCATAAGCGGCATAAATACTGTCTTTTTCGGCCAGGCTGGCGTTGATGGTTGCCTTGTACATATCTTCTGCCGCCCTGGGTTTGCCCTGGTAATCATATAAGGTTGCCAGCAGCCTTCTCGTAATGAACAATTCTTCTTTTTTAGCGCCCTGTTTATTCATTAACTCCAATGCCCTTAACAGGGGTTTTTCTGCGCGGGCATAGTCTTTTTCATCTATCAGTATCCCACCGATATTATTACTGCAGCTATATATAATTTTATAATAGCCTTTTTTCTCGGCCATGGCAAGCGCTTTTTCAAACCAACTCTTTGCCTGCCGGTTTTGTTTCATAAAATAATACGTAATGCCCAGCAGTTTGGTATACACACATTCCGCACTATCCTGTTGTAATTTCCGGGACAGTGAAATATTATCGTGGCAGAGTTTCAGGCTTTCATCAAACCGCTGCGAGGCAGACAGGCGAAAAACGAGATTGTTTTTGGCGGCCAGATCATCCTGTGGTGATAGCCGGTATTCCCGGATAATGTGAAAAAGAGAATCGATGGCAACGGCATCGTTGCGGATTTTGTTGGCTGCTTCAATTTTTGCCGAAAGGTCCTGGTGGCCGCTCCCGGCTTTTGCGGGCAGGAAAAAGCAGCAACAGAAGAAAAAATAACTTACAAAAGCCTTGGCTATCCGCATAGTTCAGTGAAAAGTTCTGTTTATCATTAATGCAACAAGCAGCAATCTACAAAAAACACCTCACAAAACCTGCGTAAAACAATGATATACAGGAACATCCACAACTCACTCTCTCAAAAAAGCCAGCAGATGATTTTTCCCGCTCTGAAGAACGGAAAAAAAAGAAAAGACAGTTTCTCTCGCTCTTCGGAACGTGGATATAAAGAGTATAAACACTTCCTGTTGGGGCTTCAGCCCGGGTAGCAAAATAGAATGTTCCTAACACTTGTGGCCAGGCAAACAACAATGGCATCAGAATAAAGTCTTCAATGTAACTGGCTGCGAACCAGGATTCATCGATATAGTTAATACAGTACAGAAATTACTGAATTAACACTCATTTTTTATTTTTTGGTTTGAGGAACAGTTACTTTTGTTTTCATGATTGCCGGCTTTTTAAAAGCACATGATTCTCTTCCCCCCACACTCATTTTCTATTCGCATTTACAGATTATTATTTGCGGCATGTTCTAATAACTAAACATCATAATCACCTACTTAAATTACAATAAACCACACCTATGAAACATTTACTTTTTTGCTCCCTTTTTGGGTTGATTGTTACCAGTGTAGAATCTCAAGAACTATTTGGCAAAAAAATTATTAATATCTCTGTTGCAGATATGTTTGGAACTGCCAGGTCAGGATATGGAGATGACTTTGGTACGATAACTCCACAAACAAAGCAGCAGGATTTTCAGCTAAGGCTAAATGTCAATACAGGGAAATTTCTTGCAAATAAAACAAGCATGTTTTATGGAGTAGAATTACCCTTTCGTATAAATCATATTAACAATATTGGAACTGAATTTCTAATTGGACTTTATCCATATATTTCATTTGTCAAACTCGTTCCGGTATCCAAAAATATTTATGTTTCATCGGAAGCCGGTTTTCGATTGGGGTATGAATATTATCAAGTCCGAATGAAGGGGCTCGGTGAAATTAATACGAATACATGGCAAATAGCCACGTTTATAAAACCAATTACAGCAATTTGGTATATTAAAGAGAATCTGGGAATAACATTGTCGCCCTGGACTGGGCAATTAACATACCAGTATCGCTCTACAATATCTCCTAGCACTCCCGGACGTAAGGCCGTTAATACGCTCGTATCACTGAGTGGATCACTAGTTGCATCTGTAGGTATTCAATTAAAATTAAAATAGTCTTTATAAAAATATTTTTCAAATGATACTCCCGCCGTTGTTAATAGCCTAACCAAAGGTATCCGGAAGATTTTGTAGTAGTCTTTACAAAAGAGAATTACTCGGAATTAAAGTCCGCATAAAGAATTGTAACCTGATGTCTCCGCCGCTCTGAAGAGCAGGGGGCAAAAAAAGGGAAAAGACAACCTGCCACAATCTGCGTTGTTGTTGATCAGGCGACTAAAAATTGCATCAGAGTTAAGCATGGGCAGCCTTCAATTGTTTTGAGATTGCTGATGATTTCTTCTTTTTACTGACTGCTTTTGCTTTGTAATTGCGAACAAACTCACTAATTTCTTTCCGGGCTTTATCAGTTAATGGCTCGCTTGCAATTATAAAGTCAACGCCTTTGGGTTCTTTTATGTTTCCCATGATATTTAGGATTTAAAGTATTTATCAATTAAAAATTGCGCCGCGTCGGTTGGGATAATCATCCTGTTTCCTCCCAAGGTATAAGCACCTAATGTTTTCTAGTAATGGTCAAAGAGCTTTTCGACTACTCTACCCTTTTTTATCTAATGCATTTTGAAAAGGCTGGTCATAAAAACGTTTGCCGGTAGCTTTATATAGCGCATTGGCCATGGCCCCGAAAATGGGCGGGAACGGGGGCTCGCCCAAACCGGTGGGATCGATATTGTTTTTCACAAAATGCACTTCTATTTTTTTGGGTGCTTCCCTGTGCCTGATCATCCGGTACTGGTTAAAATTCTTCTGTTTGGGTTCGCCCTTTTCAAATACCAGCCCACCAAACAGGGCATTACCAATGCCATCTACTACGGCACCTTCTACCATATTGGTAGCGCCCTCCGGGTTAACTACCAGGCCACAATCCATCGCAGAAACTACTTTCTCCACTACAGGCTGTCCGTTTTTCATGGTCAGATCCACCACATGTGCCGCATAGGAATTATGGCAGAAATAAGCTGCCACACCCCTGCGTACATTTTTGGTATTCGGTTTACCCCAACCCGATTTTTCTTTCACCAGCTCCAGTACGCCGATATAGCGGTCTGCATCATAATCGTTATTTTTTCCAACAGGACTGGTTTTGGCTTTTTGCAGCAGTTCAATTCTGTAATCGATCGGATCTTTCCCGATGGTTTCTGCCAGTTCATCCAGGAACGATTGTTCGGCGCCCGCAATAAAGTTGGAACCCGGCGCCCTGAAAGCGCCAATGGTAATATTGGAGGGGATGGTCCAGCCTTCGGCGAGATAATTGTCAAATGCACCCGCCGGAAAACGGTTGGCATGAATGGCATTATCCGGAATGCCGCCCCCTTTAATATGAATAGCGGTCACATTGTTTTTCTCATCGATGGCCGCTTTATACGTTACCATATAAGATGGACGATACACCCCATTGGTCATATCATCTTCCCGGGTATACACCAGTTTAACAGGTGCTTTTATCTTCTGCGAAATCAATCCGGCTTCTACCATGTAATGACAATAAGCTCTCCTGCCAAAACCGCCACCCATCCTCGCCAACTGGATCTCCAGTTTAGAGGCGGGTATGCCCAGATTAGCCACCAGTGTGGGTCTGATAAAATCAGGCACCTGGGTGGGTGCTACAAAAAAAGCCCTCTCGTCCGTTACATGTGCAAAACAACTGATGGGCTCCATGGTATTATGCGGTAGAAACGGAGCAGAGTATGTTCTTTCCAGCACTTTTTTGGCTTTCGCAAAAGCTGCTTCCGGGTTACCATCTTTCCGTAAAACAGGGGCAGGTTTTTTCTGCATCGCGCGCATGTTTTTCATATGATCTGCAGAACTCTCCAAACCTGCCGGAATCAGTTCTTCTTTTTTGCCGCCCCAGCCAGCTACCATTTCCTTTTTTTCCGGCATCGGCTCCCATTGGATAGCCATCTTTTTTCGTGCATTCATTACTTCCCAGGTGGTATTACCTACCACTACTACCAGGTGATTAAAAGTACGGGTATCAAACCCCGCTCTTTCGTATCCCTCTTTATACACTTTGATATCAAATACATGTTTGATACCCGGCATTTTCAGCGCTTCGGTAGCATCATAGGATTTCAGTTGCATGCCAAAAGCCGTAGGCCGGATGGTCATGGCAATCAACATGCCTTCCTGGTGATAATCCAGGGTAAACAGGGGTTTGCCTGTTACAATTTTTTCTCCTTCCACATTTTTCTGCGCCGTACCGAGTAGCGAAAAATCTATTGTTTTTTTCAGTTCCACTTTTTCCGGAATGGGCAATTTAGAAGCAGCCGTGGCCAATGCCCCGTAGGTCAATGAACGGTTACTGGCTTTGTGATACACCACGCCCTGCGAAGCCGTTAATTCGGCAACGGGTACTTTCCATTCGTCAGCTGCCGCCTGTAACAACATGGCTTTGGCCGATGCGCCGGCTTTTCTTAATAACTGCCAGCCCTGCCGTATAGACTGGCTTCCGCCTGAAAACTGGTTTTTATATTTAGGAATATTAAAATCTGCCTGTTCTACCACTACTTTTTTCCAATCGGCATCCAGTTCCTCGGCAATGATCATGGGCATGGAAGTGATCACGTTTTGGCCGAACTCCGGGTTGGGCGACATGATCTTGATCAGATTGTCAGGCGTGATTTTTACAAAGCCTGTCAGTTCAATCCATTCGGCAGCAGCGGTAGTACCCGCCAGCACTTCCGTGGGTTTCAGGCTGGCCATCCAGCTAAAACCAATCATCATACCCCCGCCTGTGAGAGAACTGACTTTCAGAAAAGACCGGCGGCTATACATATTTTTATCGTTTCCCATAATAGGTACTTTATTAAATAGTAGTTGTATATTATTTGGCAGTGTTTCTGGCTGCTGTTTGAATGGCTTCCCTGATCCGCAGATAGGTACCACAACGGCAGATATTACCACTCATGAAATTGTCGATATCCGCATCACTGGGATGGGGGTTGGATTTCAGCAGGGCGGAGGCACTCATGATCTGTCCGGTCTGGCAGTAGCCGCATTGCGCCACATCCAGATCCAGCCAGGCTTTCTGCACCGGGTGATCGCCCTTCTCAGACAAGCCCTCGATAGTGGTGATCTCCAGGTTAGCCGCGGCGGATACCGGTAGCTGGCATGACCTGACCGCTTTCCCGTTCAAATGAATGGTGCAGGCACCGCAGGAAGCAACGCCACATCCGTACTTGGTTCCCGTGAGATGCAGGTGATCGCGCAGCACCCATAAAACCGGGGTGGCGGGATCTACATCCACTTCCTTGTTTTTACCGTTGACCTTCAGATTAAATTTTGCCATAGTGTGTATATTTTCAGGCTTTTCGAACTGCTGTAATATTCTCTGTTTTCTTTCGTAATCTATAATTGAATTCAAAGGATTAAATACAAAAAACAAACATTTTTTGTTGATTGTAACAGCGTATCACTACGCTTCTCTCCGAATACGCCTGTAGGTACTGCTAAAAATACGATTTAGTTCTATTCGGGTAAAACCAGTCATCCTTTTCAGTATATTCGGTAAGACCATTACTGATTGCATGCCATTTACCCAAAAAACCGCAATTGTAACCGGCGCCGGACAAGGGATTGGTTTTGAGATCTGCAAAAGACTCTCCGCCCGGGGCGCACAGGTAGTATTGAATGATATTGACCCGGAACTGACCCACCGTGCAGCCGCATTGATTACTGCCGAAACCGGTAACAAATGCCTCGCTTTTGCAGGCGATGCCAGTGATATTACCTGTATTCAAAACATGGTTGCCCATACCGTAACCCTATATGGAAAACTGGATATTGTGATTGCCAATGCCGGCATCACTTTGTTTGGCGATTTTCTTACGTATACACCCGACGCATTTCAGCGGGTAATGCAGGTAAACCTGGGGGGTAGTTTTTTCCTCGCACAGGCGGCTGCGCAGCAGATGAAAGAACAGAAAAGCGGTGGCACCATCCTGTTTACTTCTTCGGTTACCGGTCACCAGGCACATAAACAACTGGCAGCTTACAGCATGAGCAAAGCGGCACTGGAAATGCTGGCCAAAAACCTGGTGATTGAATTATCTCCTTTTCAGATCACCGTTAATGCCATTGCCCCGGGTGCCACTTTAACGGAAAGAACATTGGATGATCCGGGCTATACCCAAACCTGGTCTGCCCTTACACCCATGGGCCGGCCGGCAAGGGTGGAGGATATTGCAGAAGCGGCTTTGTTTCTTGTATCAGACAAAGCGAGGCAGATTACAGGGCAGACCCTGATCGTGGATGGCGGGTGGACCTCGGTGAGTCCCTCTCCTTTTTAAGTCATCCATATATGCAGCCGCATGATAAGAGCGGGGAGGAAAGGATGAACAGATGAACAAGGAACAGATGAATGGAACAAATGAATGGAACAAAAAGTATTTTTTGCAGAGGAAGTTAATTTCTGATTTCCTTTTATTTAGCGAAGCAGGATACTGATGGATTTCCAGAGGGTGAAGAGACTGGTGCAGATGACCAGGCCTCCTACCAGGAAGTACATGGTTTTTAAAGGCAGTTTACCTACCAGCCGGGCGGCAATGGGTGCGGCAATGATACCGCCGATGATCAGTCCCAATACATCTCCCAGTGGAATATGTTTTAACAGGATAAAAAAAGTAACGGCACTTGCAAAGACCACAAAAAATTCTGCGAGGCAAACAGAACCGATCACATACCGTGGACTTTTTCTTTTAGAGATCAGCGTGCTCGTAACCAGTGCCCCCCATCCACCACCGGCAAATGCATCCATAAACCCACCAATACCCGCCAGCCAGCCGGCACGTTTTACTTTATCCTGATGGGATTTTTTCCTGATCGCTTTTTTAATGATAAAATAGCCGAGGTAACAGGTGTAGATAGCCAATGGCACCCGTACATAGGTTGAATACTGTTGACCGATAAAGGCGAGTGTGGCACCTGCCACTGCACCGAAAATTCCGGGTATTACAAGGGTTTTGAATAATTTTTTATTGATGTTGCCAAAGCGGTGGTGACTATAACCCGACACTCCACTCGAAAATACCCTTGCCGAATGTACCCGGCTGCTTACCACCGCCGGATTTACGCCATTGGCCAGCAGGAAAGTAGTAGAAATGGTTCCGTAACCCATACCGAGTGAGCCATCCACCATCTGTGCCATAAAACCGGTGAGTAACATGATCAGGAAAGAAGAAACATCTATATAGTCTGGAATGGATTTTACGGCGCCAAATACTTCCTTGGCAGGAAAGTAAGAGAATACGGCAGCTCCCAGGATCATACACACAAAAGCAAACAGGCATACTTTAACGATCTGCTGCCATTTCTTTTCCTTGCTTTTTTTCAGGTTCACTTCTGCGAGAGAAACCTGTTTGGCTACGAGTACTTTGGTAAGATCATTAAGTTGTTTCACCTTATCCGAAAAATCACCATCCAG
>SCVK01000040.1 GCA_004297075.1 Chitinophagaceae bacterium | reverse complement strand
CAGTTTAATGGTAAAAGGGTTGTGGTTTTCGATGGTGATGCGGTAGGCAAACATAAATTCCCCATTCAGCGGATTGCTGTAATCGGCCTGGTAAAAGGTCTCTACGGTTATTTCAACACCCATGAGCAAAACCTATAAACAGAAATTTTACTTGAATCCAGCTTTATCCGGATAAAGCTGAAATCCTTTACCCATCTGTGTTGTAGCTGATCGGGCAGTTCTTCTTCTGAACCTGTCAGGAAGATTTTGCAAAATAGCCTGGGGAAAATTAGAAAGAAAATTTCTACATTTATTCCAGTAATCTTTGCTATGCCATATAAACGTATGCACTTACCCGAATTGCAGCATGCGATCGCCACCAATGACGACCAGGCAGCTTATGCGGAGTTGTTTGCACGTTTCAGTCCGGCATTACAGCGCTTCACTTTATCTATTGTTCACCGGAATGAGGAAGCGGAAGAAATTGTTTCGGATGTCTTTATCCGTATATGGGAAAAGAGAAAAACACTGGATCATATCCAGAACCTGCGAATGTATCTCTATGTTTCTGCCCGCAATTTTTCGGTGAATAAACTCCGAAGTAAAAATCACCGCCTTTCCCTGCAGATTGAAGAGATTTCAGTGGATCTTCCCTGCTTTTCGGAAGACCCGCATGAGCAGGCAGTGATGGCTGAGATCCGCAGAGAGCTTCATATGGCTGTTAACGACCTCCCCGGTCGTTGTAAGATGATCTTCAAGCTGGTAAAAGAAGACGGCCTGCAGCAGAAAGAAGTGGCAGAACTCCTGCAATTAAGCCCCAAAACAGTTGAAAATCAATTAGCTATCGCTTTGCGCAAACTGGCTGAGACCATTCGGTTGGTAACCGGCAAAAAATTTCTGAAAAAAGACTGAGTCTCTTTGGGGGATTGGCCCTGAAATCTTGTCCTTGTGTCTGAACCGATTGTTATGCCAGACAGGATATGGTACCTATTAAGCGTTAAATTGTCCGGGGAAGCCACGCAGGCCGAGCTGGATGAATTTTATATACTACTGGAAGCCCAACCCGAATGGGAAGAGGCTGTTCAGCAGATTACCCGCTATTGGCTCCAACCAAAAGTTCCCCCAACTTTCACTTCCACATCCAGCTGGTTAAAACATGTAGAAAGGCTGAAAGCATCCGGTGTTGAATGGAATGAACCTGGTTTCTCCGAAGTGGAGATCATTCCTGAATCCGAGCCTGTGTTAGGCGCGGTCCGGATACGCAGGTTTACCCGGTGGTGGATGGCCACAGCTGCTGTACTTATGGTCAGTTTGGGTGTGGGATGGTTGGCACTGTATCAGTCAGCTGATAATGGTTCTACAGAACAAATGTTACTGGCTACCAAAAACCGGAATGAAGTAGTTACCCGGCCGGCCTCCCGCTCGCAGCTTACCCTGCCCGATGGCAGTAAAGTGTGGCTGAATGCCAGTAGCAAACTGTCCTACAGTACCGGATTTGGAGAAGATAACCGGAATGTATGGCTGGATGGGGAAGGCTTTTTTGAAGTATATAAGAATAAATCACTTCCTTTTATCATTCATACATCCCGTATGAATATCCGGGTAACAGGAACCGTTTTCAATGTCAGGGCTTACCCGCAGGAGGCTACTTCAGAAACGGCCCTGATAGAAGGTGCAGTAGAAGTGGCACTTCCCGGCGAGAAGGAATGGAAATACCACCTGCGCCCCCGCCAGAAACTGGTAGTAGACGATAATGGTATTATTGAAGATAGGGCTCCCGAGACAAAGGGAAAATCATTCATACCGGCCAAAACAATCCCTACGTATACTGCCAGTCTGCAGAGTTTATCTAAACCATTGGCAGATAACCAGATTATAGAAACAGCCTGGGTGTACAGCCTCTTGTCATTCTCTGATGAATCTTTCCGGCAGGTAGCCAATAAAATGGAAAAATGGTATGGTGTCACTATCCGTTTTATGCAATCGGATATGGAGAACTGGCGTTTTACCGGAAGTTTTAAAAATGAAAATCTTACGGAAGCACTTACTGCATTACGTGTATCAACGGCTTTCCGTTTTGTGGTGCAGGGTAGCACTGTATTTATTTCTAAACCCGATATCAAATAACCTGCTGCATATGAGAAAAAATCAACGCGAAGATTCCGGATAAAAGTAAGGGGGGTGGCTCTCACACCTGACCCCCCCTGTTTGATGGAAAAATCTCAGATAGTAAAGCCGTAATCAGCGATCCTGCTTAGGATTTCGCTGTTACACTAAACCCTTAATTTTTCAAGATGAATGTACAAAAAAGACTTCTGAAACCACGAAGAAATCCCGTTACACCAATAATTTTTAGAATTATGAAACTAAC
>SCVK01000406.1 GCA_004297075.1 Chitinophagaceae bacterium | reverse complement strand
CATCCAGGCCGGGGTGGGTGTAAGCGCGAGGCATTTTAAAAAAGCAGTAGACAGAAACCGCATCAAACGTTTGCTGCGCGAGTGTTACCGTTTGAATAAACACAGCCTGCTGGCTACCCTGGAAGCGAAGGGAAAAAAAGTAGTGGTATTCTTTTTATACGTGGGTAAAGATTTACCTGACTATCTAACACTGAACGAAAAAATGCAACAGGCACTCACCAAATTCGAAGAACAGATTGTGCGCTGATCCTAACATATCGCAACCACCCCGTTCCTGGTTACAGTGGCTTGCTGTAATAGTGAGTTATCCTTTTATTTTACTGATCAGGATCTATCAATATGTGATCTCACCGGCACTCGGTCCCAAATGCCGTTATACGCCTACCTGTTCACAGTATTCGGTGCAGGCTTTGCAAAAACATGGATTGATCAAAGGGGGCTGGCTGGCCATCAAGCGCATCAGCCGTTGCCGCCCGGGTGGCGGACATGGCTACGATCCGGTACCTTAGTAATTTGAAAATGATTTCATTTTCAAATTTTCAAATTACTCCTTCGGTGCAACGGTTAAAGCCTGCAGTTTGCCGATAATTTCCCGGATCTCTTTGATGCTGTAAAACCGGTATACTTCCGGATCTTTTCCGTCTACTTTTTCGGCAGAACGCATGCGGTGATAAGGGCCTACTACCAATGCTTCTGTATTGTCTGTGATCTTTACGGCATGGTTGGGCAGGATGAAAAAATTGCGGTTGGCTGCACTCACATTCTTCGCTTCTGATAACAACTGCAGTGAATCGATCTGTTGTTTCAGTTTCTCCTGCGTAATTACCTGCTGCGCTACCTTGGGATCGCTGTATGATTGATAACCCCCAATGATGGTATCGTTCTTTACATTCACTACATACAAACCATTCTCCTGTAATTCTACCGTAGCTTGACCAGCAGGGGTGTTCATTGTAAAAGCGATTTTACCGCTACCCAGGGTTACGGTTTTTTCTTCATGTCCGCCGCCATCTTTGGCTGTGATGGTTTTGGCTTCGAGGTTGATCTCGGCCTCGCCCTTACTCATCACAATCATTTTTTTACTCTTACAGGAAGCGAACAATACCAGTGCCAGGCCAAAAAAAAGGATTTTTTTCATAAGTGTAGTTTCATAAAAAAGTCCCGCTGCAACAACAGCGGGACTGTAAAATAATATTATTTCCGCACAGCGCTTATTTTGCCGCGTTAAAACGTTCGGCTACTTTGGTCCAGTTTACTACGTTCCAGAAAGCGGCCAGGTAATCGGCGCGGCGGTTCTGGTATTTGAGGTAGTAAGCGTGTTCCCAAACATCGGCACCCAAAATAGGGGTTCCTTTTACTTCGGCCACATCCATCAGCGGATTGTCCTGGTTAGGGGTAGAAGAAACTTCCAGTTTACCATCTTTTACCAGTAACCATGCCCAACCGCTTCCGAAACGGGTCATGCCGGCTGTGGCAAATTTCTCTTTAAAAGCATCAAAAGAACCAAATGCGGCAGTAATGGCATCAGCCAATGCACCGGATGGTGCGCCACCCGCATTAGGTGCCAGGCTTTCCCAGAAGAAAGTATGGTTCCAGTGACCGCCACCGTTGTTGCGAACGGCCGGACTGATAGAACCTGCCGCTGCCACCAGCTCGGCCAGTGATTTACCTTCGTTAGGTGTGCCGGCAATGGCTTTGTTCAGGTTATCTACATAGGCCTGGTGGTGTTTACCATGGTGGATCTGCATGGTAGTGGTATCGATATGTGGTTCCAGCGCATCATGCGCGTAAGGTAAAGGG
>SCVK01000567.1 GCA_004297075.1 Chitinophagaceae bacterium | reverse complement strand
GGGCGGCCTGCCGCTTGAATCCGCAGCGGCGTTGCCGCCCACGGACGGCATCTATCGGGTCGCGCCCGGCGATGTGCTGCGGATCAGCACCTATATGGAGACCGACCTGTCGAGCGAGTTCACGGTGCTGCCCAATGGGCGGCTCGCCTTCCCGCTGACCGGGGAACTGGACGTGCGCGGCCTGACGATCGAGGAGATCCGCGCGCTGATCGAGCAGCGGCTTCGCGCCGGCGGGCTCGTGCGCAATGCGCGGGTGGCGGTCAATATCGCCCAGTTCCGCCCCTTCTACATATTGGGTGAGGTCGCCCGGCCCGGCCGCTACGCGTTCGAGGCGAACATGACCCTGCAGAGCGCCGTCGCCACCGCCGGCGGCTATACGGTGCGCGCCAACAGCCGCCAGCTCATCCTGCGGCGCGACGGCGATTCGGCGAACCGGCGGGTGCCGATCGAGGCGAAGGAGCAGTTCACCGTCCGCCCCGGCGATATCATCACCGTCCCCAAGCGTTACTTCTGAGGCCGAGGCCGGTGCGGCGGATCATCGACCATATCGCCCGGCGCCGCGACCGGGTGGTGGCGATCGGCGACCAGGCCCTGGTCGGCCTGTCCAACTTCCTGGCGCTCGCCGCCTTCGCCCGGCTGCTGCCGCGCGACGATTTCGCGGCGATCGGCGTCGCCATCGCCGTGCATTATGTGATCTTCGGCTTCCACCGCGCCGCGATCGTCATGCCATATATACTGAGCGCCAAGGATCGCCCCGATCCGCTGCCGCGCAGCGCCTGGGCGTTTCTGGCGATGCGGGCGTCGCTCGGCGCCGGCCTGATCCTGTTCATCGCGGCGCTTGCGCTGGGGCTTTCGGGGCTTTCGGGATTCGCCACCAAATGCGCGCTGTTCGCGGCGCTCCAGTCGCCCGCGCTGCTGCTCCAGGAATTCGCCAAGCGCTGGCTCTATCAGCATGAGCGGCCCATCGCGGTGCTGATCAGTTCGGGCTCGGGCTTCGCGATCGTGCTGGCGGGGGTCGCACTGGTCGCGACGGCGCTGCCGATCGCGATGCTGGCCTCGGCCATGCTCGGGCTCGCCGCACTGGTCGCCGCGGGGATCGCCTTCCTGCTCTGCCGCCCATCGCGCGACGGGCTGGGCGTGCCGGCCGCCACGCTGATCGGACGCCGGCGGGACTTCACCCTGTGGCAGAGCATCGCCCATATCCCCTATATCCTGTACAATAACGGCTACACCCTGCTGCTCGCGATCTTCACCGGGCCGGGGGCCGCCGCCGGCTATACGGCGCTGCGCACCCTGCTCTCGCCCTCGGTCAGCCTGATCAGCGCGATCGATTCGACC
>SCVK01000405.1 GCA_004297075.1 Chitinophagaceae bacterium | reverse complement strand
GATACAAGTTCTTTAAAACATAATTTTGAGTAATTAGCAATTAGTATTCACTGAAGTAATTTTTAATTGCTAATTGTTAATTTCTAATTACCCCGGTCCCGTAGTTCAATGGATAGAATAGAAGTTTCCTAAACTTTAGATACAAGTTCGATTCTTGTCGGGACTACATCGCCCGCCGAAGCATTTGCAAAGGCGGGCTTTTTTATGCCGGCTACCCAACTTTGGGCAGCTGGCGTTGTGTCACTCACTTGTGCTGATGATTCCCCGATCAGCTGGTGTGTTTTTCAGCGTATCATTGATTAGCCATGGGTGGTCAGGCGACCAACCATGGCCAAGTAGTGTCCATTGATTTTCGGAGAAGAGAAGCAGACAAGCGTTATTTATTATTCAATCTTCTCAAGTACAATATTATTTGGCACCGTACGGGCATTCGGATAAGGCTCGGGCCGTCTATCAATAGAACGCTCCCCTCGTACAGAAAATTCAAGAATAGCTTTTCTGGGGTACTCCTGTAAAAGCCGGAGAGACCCTCTTAAGAAATCATTATAAGTGATATCCCAGAACGTTAAACTTAACATATTGCGGATTATTTTCCCTCCGATGGATGGCTGACTCGAAATCGTGTCTCTCAAACGACTGAAATTTCCCTCAACAAACTTTCCTTCCGAAACATAATAATGATAACCCACAACATCAACAAGAACCGGACGAAACAGTGTTCCTTTCTCAGTCACCGGTTGCAGTTTTACTAGCAGTGTATCCTGTTTGCCACTTACCCATCGCCATGTACCAAAATAGTCTTTCAGTTCCGTCTTGTATTGCGCTTGTATAGAAAGGTTCAGAAAAAGTATGACATAACTCAGGGATACTAAATATTTCATACACATAGATTTTAATAGGTACAATAAATTCTCTTAATGGCAATTAGCGCATTATCAGGTGGTTCAAGTCTCCAAGCCCCCGAACTCAATGAATTTGCATCAGCTTCGTATAAGGTCAAGCCACCACCGTGAATAGCGCCAAGAAATGCGTTGGTTTCCTGCTCGTAAGTATTTGATGTCGAAAATACACCACCAACACGATTAACAAAGTTATTGAAAGTTGAGTTTGTGAGGTTAGCAACTCCAAAAGACGCAAACGCAGATACGTCAGAAATCCGCAGAATCTGAATCCGGCTATTTGGCAACAGCACGGCAAGTGTAAATGCAGAGGGATTATTCATTCGGCCGTTATCGTAGATATAGTAAAGCGCACGCAGGTCAGTTAGGGTAAACGTCAATTCTAAACCATTGGTATGATTATGAATAAAGCCATCCATTGTACCGGCATAATCTGTTAACGGATTTACCCCTGCCTTGGTTCCTGCCACAAAACTATAGTTGAATGTGCCGGTCACATTATTGCGGGTCATTCTATAGCCATTTTCTACGGAGTCAGCCAGACGACTTTGAAGATCGCCTATAGCATTTCCAAAACCTGCATCATTAGCGAGTTTTTTCGCCTGCGCACAAAGGGAATCTATTGGAGTCGAATAGCCACCGCCAGCCTCATTAGGAGCTATATTGTCACCGCAGGTAGTGCCAACATACTGCTCTGTTTGGGTAACCGAACCATCTGCCCAAAAGTATCGGGTAACCCAATACCAGTCTATACAATACACTGCGTTTAAAGCCAAGCCAGAATTTGGATTACCACGTCCCGTTCGTGATTTTAGTACCCTGGAAGATACTGAGAGTCCGTTTTTAATTGTAAAATTATTACAGGGTCTACGATCGAGAAAATTGACGTTAATATTGCCTGAAAAATCTTTTCTTTTTGCGCGAATTATTTCCTGGAAATGTGATTCAATCTGTTCCGTAGAATAGTTTGCGGATGAGATCTCTATTATATTTCCTTCCATAACTTTTTCATCCTTGATGTAGAAGACGGCCCGGGTGACACGTCCTAACTTGGAATTGGCACCAGCTTCATTTGTTTTGATCGCATTTTTGATGTTCGCACCGGGAACGAAACTTTCAACATCGGTATCAGAGATTGATGCAATTAATATATCCACTTTATCATCAAATTGCCGACGCTCTATAGTCGAAAAATCAACCAGAGCAAGTGTCATGCTAAGCCTTTCTTTTTGCTCAGCATGCGCCATTTCAATTGTCTTATAAATAAAATCCCTGGTCCGATTTTCTAAATAATGTTCAGTATTCAGTTCTGTGGTTTCAGCAATTTTTCGACAAGCCGAAAGCAGGAGCAGAATAAGTCCTGTTATCAAAATGGTTCTTCTCATAACAATTAATTTGAATCTGAAAGTAATTTGACATTGTCAAACCAAACAGGGTTAAAACACCTGATTTTACCGAACCCGCAATTAGCCCCCCCCCAAGCACGTTTTTTTATGCCGGAAGCCTTTACATGAATGTGGATCTATTGCGACCCAGGCTGGGAACTGTATTGGGAAAGTCTGGGCAAACAACTGGGTTGTTACACAGATCCCTATCAATACTTTGATGCGTTGGGTACAGAAATTCATCGGGCCATCCGTTTAGTGGTAGATGCAGGTTTGCATGCCAAAGGATGGACAAGAGAGCAGCCCATTATCTATATGATGCAAAACGAAGCCATCACCGAACAGGTAGCCACTGCTGAAATTGAAAGGTATATGGCCATACCGGGGCAGGCACTCAGCTATAAAACAGATGAGTTGAAAATACAGGAGTTCCGCAAAAAAATACCAGCAGCAACTGGGCAACAAATTCACGCGATCCGCCTTTCAAGAAGCGCTTTTGGAAGATGGATCCTTACCGCTTCTGTATTGGAACTCAAAATGAATGAATGGGCTGTGAAAAAAGCTAAATAACAGCTTTCGTTAACGGCCTTACTTAACTGAATACATACAAGTCCGCCGAAGTAAATATTCCGGCAGACTTTTTTTACCGGCTATCAACGCTTTGGGCAGCTGGGATTGTGTCACTCACTTGAGCTTTCGGAAATATATTCAGCTGATCCCCTTCTCTGCAGTAGTCTCCCGGCAGTAGTCAGTTTCTTTTCCTGCTTTCTGCCGTATATGCAAAATGCCGTACGCGGTACGGCATTTTGCATATACTTTTTGTTAGTTTGATCAGAAGGAATAATTAATACCCAGCATAACAAGGTCTGTGGTCATTTTGTAAGAAACATCACTGTTAGGAACAGCACCATAAGGGTTCGTGGCAGTTATCATCATCGGGTTTAATAAAGGACCGCTTGTAGAGCCGCCGCTTGATCCATGATGGTACATTGCATTCAGCGTGAATTTGGGTGTAACCTCAAACCCAAAACCAAACTGGAATCCATTTTTAATAATAGCGGTTGCCGGGCTTGAGAAAAAAGCCAGTTCACTGTTTATCGGATTGGAACTGTAGGTATATCCCATCCGCAAAGGTAATTTCTGTATGCCTTTGTATTGAATACCGGCTGAAACAACCGATATATTATTCCAGCCAAATCCGGCTACCGATGCAGTACTGGTCCAGCCTTTGGCTGTAAAACCTGCTGTATTCGAATAATTTACAAACCGGTAATCTATGGCCAGATCAAATTGGTTCTTGGAATATCCTATACCGGCCGATAAGATGGCTGGGTAGTTCATTTTGAAAGTTACATTCGGGGCAGCAGATCCATTCAGGTATGTGTTTTTAAAATCAAAGTCGCCAAAGTATTGGGGCGATTTATAAGAAGCGCCCAGTTTGATTCCTTTTCCTGAATTGTAAAAAATACCAACCTGCCCGCCAATACCTAAAGCACTTGCTTTATTACTTACCGGATAACCCAGGGTTGAACTGGGAGAAGAGAGCGGGTTGGGTGCCAGTTCAAGTGATGAATAATTAAAAGTAGGTGCCAGGCCAATTGACCAGCATTCATCAATTTTGTAAGCGTAGGTAATGCCTACCTGCAGCAGCTGGTAATCGGATTTGATCTGTCCAAAACCGCCTTCGCTCTGAGGCAGATTGATCGGATTCATATTGTTTTCGGGAAAGTTTACCCCAAAACCGCTGATACCGAATGCAGATACACCAAATGTATGTTTCCCTTTTTTATTACCCCAAACCATGGCTAATGCAGGCATTACCGAAACACCTCTTGCATCTTTGGTTAAACCGGTAAAAGGCCCTCCCGGTGTGGGAGCTGTTGATGATAGGGCCGGTGATGAGAAAAACAATCCGGCATTAAAGGAAAACTGTTTTGTGTGGAATGCCGATATGGATGCCGGGTTCCATTGTAAAGCGCCATTAATATCAATGGGCTGCGCCGTTGCGGCACCGCCCATTGACATATTAGTAGCTCCGATGCCTTGCATGATATGCCCGGCCTGCGCTGATAAAAGAAAAGGTAGTATACCAAAGCCCATTGTAATGATTATCTTTTTCATAATGGTAATTTTAACCTGCATGTCTGTGAAATGAATGTTTGCTAAATGTTCTTCACGAGAATTGAATGTCATACCGATTTTCTCTTTGCACCACGAATCATCGCGCCAAAGAATTACTTTCTGTTTAGATACGGCCTGGCAGTTTATGGAAAACATGAATTTATCCGTTTCCGGAAACAGGTATAACAGTACGTGTATTACTTTATCTTATCGATCGCTGTTTTATACAAAGAGCATATGTACGCCTTCCCCCTCACTTTGTTTATAAAAGTCACCTACGGTGATCACTGCGTCAATGCCATCGTACAGATCTTCTCTTTTATAATGGAACATATCCATGGCTAATTTACATGCCCATAATTTTACACCCGAAGCCGTCAGGATATCCAGGAATTCATGTACATCCGGCATGTCAATTTTTTCCATTTCCTTTTTCATCATGGCACTGGCCAGGGCTTCCATACCCGGCAACCCTCCTAACATGGTAGGCATGTGCATGGCAGGGTTACCTACGGTAGCCACGTGCAGGTGTTCGAGTTTCTTTTTGTGAATAGCTTCCAAACCAAAAAAAGTAAAGAACATTTCCGCTTCTATCCCTTCCATACGAGCTCCGTTGGCCAGCACAAAAGCAGCATACACATTTTCCAGTGTTCCTTTTGATAAGATGATCATCATCTTTTTAATAGTTCCTTTATTCTCATTCATAATTGACAAATTTTATTGTGTTAGATACAACTTGCGGGTTTGGGTATACCAGCAATCTTTGTGGCGGTCTTTAATGGCGCAACAGGAAATAGCTGGTAGAACTCTTTAATATCTACAAGGCCACTTTTCCCAATACGCCTGATACTAAGGGCTACCTGGTTTTTATGTTCATCCTGCAGATACTTGATAACTTCCCAATGCCGAGGAGTTAAAGTGATCTCAGCTTCAGCTGCCAATGTTTCTCCAACAGTTTTATCCCACTGACTAAAATCTGTCAGGTAACCTTCTTCGTTTACGGTAATTGATTTACCTGCTATTGTCTTTTCCATAACCTGTTATTTTAATATTTAGATGATTAGATAATAAAATGATTAATCGAATTTTTTACCGCTTTCCGACATGGTTGCAGACACAAACGGAATATGAGTTCCCTTAAGTAATACATTCCAATAAATCCACCTGAAAGCCAGTTTACCCATATGGTTCATCCTGCTCTCTTTAAGCAACCGTAACGGACCGATACCTGCAAACGGAAAACTTCCTTCAACGGGCTCGTGTGTGTAATTGAAATCGATCAGCAAGGCTTTGCCATTGCCGGTTTCGATAAAACAGTTGGCGTGTCCGTCAAACTCTTCCAGCAGGGGTTCTCCTTTTACATACCGAAGGATATTATCTGTTAAAATTTCCGCTTCAAAGTGGGCAACAGAGCCCGCTTTTGAGGCAGGGATATTACTGGCATCTCCCAATACAAAAATGTTAGCATACTCTTTGGATTGCAGGGTGGCTTTATGTGTTGGCACATAATTCAGGTCATCGCCCATGCCGGACCTTTCAAGTAAAGCATCTCCTTTGTTGGTGGGTATGGTTACCAGGATATCAAAGGGGATCGTTCTTCCCCCATAATCAACAATCTCTTTCTTTTCGTTGTCTACATGCTCAATAGCAAAATCACTTTCAATATGAATGCCCTTTTCATGCAGCAGGTGTTCCAGTGCCTCCGTGGCTTTGGGTTTGGTAAAGGCTCCGCTTAGCGGGGTTACATAAGTGATCTCCACTTTATCACGCATGTGTTTGTGTTTAAAAAAAGAATCCGCCAGGAACGAAAATTCCAGTGGAGCCACCGGGCACTTGATGGGCATTTCGGTAATATGAACCACCAGTTTACCCCCCTGCCAGTCTCTTAATTTATTACGCAGCGCCAATGCCCCTTCAAAAGTGTAGAAATCAAAAACAGATTTATGCCATTCGGAACCTTTCATTCCTTCCGTTTCTTCAGGAGCGATTTTTGCGCCGGTGGCAATAATCAGAACATCATAAGCCAATTCATCGCCATTGGCGAGCTGTACTTTATTTTCTGTAGGCACAATCCGGCTGATCTTTTGTTTGAAAAGTTTTACGTCTTTGGGTATAAACTCCTCTATGGTTTTTATGATATCTTCCGGCTCATATATATCAAACGGAAGAAAAAGATACCCTGGCTGATAATGATGTTCTTCGCGTTCATCAATAATAGATATCTGCCAATCGGGTGATTGTAACTGATGATGCAAATGATTTGCCATCATAGTACCTGCAGTACCGGCTCCGAGAATGATGAGATTTTTCATTGTTGGTTGTATTACTGTATTATGAAAGTGTAAAACTCGTTACCGCGCATGTCTGCTTTCATGATAATTACTTTGTTGATACATGACTTTTATCAGCAAACTTCAGAGAATAGAAAAAAACAGGAAAAAAGATCGTCTTATGTAACAAATGTTACATAACAGCTGCATCCCGTCATCTACTTTGTGAAATGACATACTCTGAAGAAGAATAGAAAATTTAGCGGAATGAGTTTTGATAGATTTTACCCTGTTCAGGCGTTTTTATTTGCTGGTCAGATCTATCTCTTGCTTACGCCGGTACCGGCGTAAGCCGGAAAAATGATTTCATTCTTAACGATAGCAGTGCAGCACTATTTGACAATCAAGCTTATGGTTAATCGATAACTAATACCAGCTGCCGAGTACTCACAACTTCACAGCATTTTTATATATGCCCATCCATCATACTTCCTGTTAAAGAAAGTTTTTTGGCTCTTTCTCTTCTTTTATTCTTATTGAAACATCCCACTCATCAGCCAAACGGCTTTCTGTGCGGAGGGTTTCGCTAAGAGAATAACAGGAGAGAAAGCGAAAAAAGAGAGAGGCAAAACAAGTTGAAATCAATTCCAGACACTAACCAAAACCATACCTTGGCGTCCTTACGAGTGAAGTAAATCACATCTGGGCGGTGGTTTCATGAATTCTCTTTTCTCTAAGCTGTAAATAATCGGCCACAAACGGCCATCTTTGTCAGTGTTTTTGATCTCGCAAAAACAACCCACCCTTTACCAGCCAGGAAATCCCGAAGGCGAAGAGGGCGCCCGACTCGAACCAGAAAACAGGTTTATAGGGTTTCAGCCAGGGCATGGTATCCCTGATATTGGTGTACAGGGCCAGCAACACAATACAGACCAGCATGCCCACACCACAGATCCGGTAAACATGGTTGCGCTGTTTTTTCCGGGGGGTAATGGTAACACCCCTGCTTTTGGTAAACTGGAACAGAGAGATGGCAGCGAGTACCAGGAACAAAGCTGCAGAAAATACATTGTGCAGGTTATTACGCAGTTCATTCAGCGGCAGGTGAATGATGGCACAACTATCGGCACTGGTTTCGTTGGTGGGAAAAAATGCCACGCCCAATGCCAGTAACCCTGCCAGCGTAGATAAGATACTATCTAACCGGTCGCCGGGATACCCTTTGTAAGAGATCAGGAACAAAGCCACTGCGCATAAAATGCCCACCAGCAGATCGCCGGTAACAGTATAATAGTAATCACTTACAGAATCCTGGATGGCTTTACAACCGCCAAACAGGTAATTACCCACCAACATAGCCGCAGGTAGTAATACACTTAACCAACCGATTGCCTGCACCAGCGATCTGAAAGAGATCAGCCGGGGATCTGGATGGGTAGTTCTCATCAGGTGTTGTTTTACCCTGAAAATAGGCATCTTTTCGCTTACCAGGATCTTAGCATAGCTGATTCCTTTTCCTTTTATTTCAGTTCTACACCTGCCAGTACAGGATAATGATCTGAAGGAAATTTACCGTGATAGGTATCGGTAAGCACACCATACCTTGTTGCTGTAAAATGCTTCGACAGAAAAATATGATCGATGATATCTTCTGAAGGGTTCCCGGTTTTGAAACTATTAAAACTTCCGTT
>SCVK01000404.1 GCA_004297075.1 Chitinophagaceae bacterium | reverse complement strand
GTGCTCACTTTTACCGGCAAAAGAACCGTGTTTATGAACCGCTTTTTCCCTTCGCTGACCGATAAGCTGGTCAGGAATTTTTTCTTTAAAAACGGGGAACTGGTGAAATAACCGGCCTGTACAAACGTTTACATGTCACCATGCCTATTCTAACCTTGACTTCGGATATAGGCCAGCGGGATTATCTTGTTGGTGCCATCAAGGGGCAGTTCGTGAACCTGATGCCTGACCTGAACATCTGCGATATCACGCATTATCTTTCCCAAACCAATTTTCCGCAGGCGGCCTATACCTGTAACAATGCTTTCCGCTATTACCCACCCGGCACTTTTCACCTGATTATTGTGAACCTGTTTGAGTCGGCAAGGCGTTATATGCTGGTGGCCCGGCACAAGGATCAATATATTATCTGTCCGGATAACGGCATCCTGACCATGATTACCGGCGCCAAACCCGCAGAACTGATCGGCATTGATATTGATAAACACCAGACCCTGCTTGAAATTACCCAGGAACTGGCTTTTGCGGTAGCTAATATCCAGGAATCGGGTAGTATCCGCGATAATGGCGTAGCCATTACCGATATTGAAGAAAAATACCCGCTGCGTGCCACGCTGGGGCCCGACTGGATGGAAGGACAGATCCTGTTCATTGATAATTTCGAGAACGTGGTTATCAACATCACCCGCGAAGAATTTAACCAGCAGCGGCAGGGCAGGAGCTTTAAGATCGTATTCAAACGCAACGAAACCATCGATACCATCAGCGATAACTATACCGCCGTTGGCGAATCGGAGAAACTGGCCTGGTTCAACTCGGCCGGTTACCTCGAAATAGCCCTCCGCAACGGCAATATGGCCGGCCTCTTTGGCCTGCAGGGCTACAACGAACAGATGCAGCAAACGGGGTCTGCTTCGGGGAATAAGTGGTTTTATCAAACGGTAAGGATCTTTTTTGAGGCGTGAGGCGTGAGTGGTCAGTAGTGAGTAGGGAGTTGTCAATGGTCAATGGTCAATGGTCAATGGTCAATGGTCAATGGGCAATACGCAATCACTACAAACACCCTCATTCACAATTCACCATTGCCCATTCACAACCCTACTCCCCCTCACTACTCACCACTGACTACTCACCACTGCCCCCCCCCGATTTGCCCGTTTCATCATTTGCCAGTATTTTTGCCTCCCCTTACGGGATATTTCTAATCTTATCAATCAATATACAATGGCATACGACGTAATTGTGTTAGGTAGTGGTCCGGGTGGTTATCCTGCTGCTATCCGTGCATCCCAGTTAGGCTTTAAAGTGGCGATCATCGAAAAAGAAAGCCTGGGCGGGATTTGTCTGAACTGGGGTTGTATCCCCACCAAAGCGCTGTTAAAAAGTGCACAGGTGTACGAATACATGAAACACAGCACCAATTATGGTATTACCGCTACCGGTGTGGCGCATGATTTTGGCGGAGTGGTAAAACGCAGCCGCGGTGTGGCCGATAAGATGAGCAAGGGTGTTCAGTTTCTGATGAAGAAGAACAAGATTGATGTAGTGATGGGGTATGGTAAAGTAAAAGCCAAAGGACAGATTGAAGTAACGGCTGCCGACGGAACCAAATCAGTGGTAGAAGGAAAATACATTGTGATTGCCACCGGAGGTCGCAGTAAAGAATTACCCAACCTGAAACAGGACGGTAAAAAAGTGATAGGCTACCGCGAAGCGATGATATTGCCAGAGCAGCCCAAAAGCATGATCATTGTAGGAAGCGGCGCGATAGGTGTGGAGTTTGCCTATTTCTACAACAGCATGGGAACCAAAGTAACCATTGTAGAGTTTATGCCAAGGATTGTTCCGGTAGAAGATGAAGACATTTCTAAAGAACTGGAAAAACAATACAAAAAACAGGGTATTGATATTATGACCAACGCTTCTGTTGAGTCGGTAGATACCAGCGGCGCAGGAGTAAAAGCTCTCGTGAAAAAACAGGATGGCAGTACCGTAACCCTGGAAGCGGATATTGTATTAAGCGCGGTAGGCGTGGTAGCCAATATTGAGAATATAGGGCTGGAAGAAAACGGTATCAAAACCGAAAAAGGAAAAGTGGTGGTAGATGCTTACCAGCAGACATCTGTTCCGGGTATCTACGCTATCGGCGACTGTTCACCCGGCCAGGCCCTGGCGCACGTAGCTTCTAAAGAAGGTATCAACGCGGCGGAGCATATGGCGTATATGGAGAAAAAACTGCATCATTTACCTGATGTGATGGATTATAACAATATACCGGGTTGTACCTATTGTACACCAGAGGTTGCCAGTGTAGGCTATACCGAGAAAGCGGCCAAAGAAGCCGGTTATGAACTCAAAATTGGTAAGTTTCCCTTCATGGCCAGCGGTAAAGCAAGCGCAGCCGGAGCCACAGAAGGTTTTGTAAAAGTGATCTACGATGCCAAATATGGTGAATTGCTGGGTTGCCATATGATTGGTATGAACGTAACTGAATTTATTGTAGAAGCCGTAGTGGCCCGTAAACTGGAAACCACTGCACATGAGATCCTGAACGCCAGTCACCCGCACCCCACCATGAGCGAAGGCATTAAGGAAGCAACGGCCGCAGCTTACGGAGAAGCGATTGATATTTAAGCTGAAACTAGCTCCTGATTTTTAGAAAAGGCCTTTTCGGGCCTTTTCTCTATTTTA
>SCVK01000566.1 GCA_004297075.1 Chitinophagaceae bacterium | reverse complement strand
GTGCGGCGCGGGCGGCGGCCACCGCAGCGTCCACATCGGCCGGCGTCGCCAGCGCATATGACGCCACTACAACACCCGTGGCCGGACTGACGATCTCGAACGGCCTCCCAGCCGTTGTCACGGTCTTTCCGTTGATGAAACTACCTGCGACGACCTGGCCTCCACCTGCACTCACGATCTTGCACGCTACCCCAACATCATTACGGATTCCACTCCAAAACATTGCCTTCACGATTGATTCCGTCGATCAGCTTGCATTGAACAACGAAATCCGTGCACAATCGACGCCATGGCCATCCCAGAAGCACAGCCCGATGCTGCTGCGCTGCCTACGCGAAGCAACCAATCTCGGGGCGGCGCCACATTCCAGCTCGACGAACTCTCGAAAGCGATCATCGAGGAACTGCAGCAGGATGGCAGGCAGTCGTACGCCGGCATCGGTAAAGCGGTCGACCTGTCGGAAGCGGCCGTGCGCCAGCGTGTCCAGCGGATGGTCGACGCCGGCGTCATGCAGATCGTCGCCGTGACGGACCCCGTTCAAATGGGCTTCGGACGCCAGGCCATGATCGGCGTTCGCTGCACCGGCGATACCACCCAGGTCGCCGACAAACTTGCCGCCCTCGAGTCCGTCGACTACGTCGTGCTGACCGCCGGAACCTTCGACATCATCATCGAAGTCGTCTGTGAAGACGACAGCCACCTGCTCGACCTACTCAACGCCAAGATTCGAGCCGTACCCGGGGTGCTATCAACCGAAACGCTGGTCTACCTCAAACTCGTCAAACAGCAATACAATTGGGGAACCCGATGACAACATCTGCAGCAGCACAATCACTTTCAACCGACCTAGCGGCCAAGGCCAAGCGCCACCTATGGGGCCATTTCGCACGGCACGGTGCGCAAATCGCCGCGCCCATCATCACCCGCGGCGAGGGCGTCACCATCTTCGACGACCGCGGCAAAAGCTATATCGACGGGCTTTCGGGCCTATTCGTTGTGCAGGTCGGGCACGGCCGCGAGGAACTCGCGGCGGCGGC
>SCVK01000403.1 GCA_004297075.1 Chitinophagaceae bacterium | reverse complement strand
CAAAAACAAACCGGCGAATAATTTTTTCATATAGTAATTTTGTTTAGCGTTTCTAAAGATACCGGCTGAAACCGGTGAAGGAACAGTTGCTTCAGATTTTATATTTCATTTAAGATAACCCCTGGTTATGCAGAAAAGTTCATTCACGGTTACGGGTAAACTGGTAGATGTATGGAAAAAAGCCATCTATCCCGCAGAGATAAAAGTAGAGAACGGACGGATCAGTTCCATTATCCCAATCGGCGAAGAGGGATTGACAGTCGGTACATTCATCTTACCGGGTTTTGTAGATAGTCATGTACACATTGAAAGCAGTATGCTGATTCCCAGCGAATTTGCCCGGCTGGCCGTGGTGCATGGATCGGTGGGTACGGTGAGTGACCCGCACGAGATCGCCAATGTATGTGGTATGGAGGGTGTTGCGTTCATGATCGATAACGGCAAACAGGTTCCTTTCAAATTCAATTTTGGTGCGCCCAGTTGTGTGCCGGCCACTATTTTTGAAACAGCCGGTGCGGCATTAAACAGCGACGATGTAAAAACACTACTGGCCAAAGATGAGATCAAATACCTGAGTGAGATGATGAACTTTCCTGGTGTTTTATACAAAGACCCGGAAGTGATGAAAAAGATCGCAGCCGCCCATGCGGCCGGTAAACCGGTTGATGGGCATGCGCCGGGATTAAAAGGGGAACAGGCCAAAGAATATATTGAAGCCGGTATTTCTACCGACCATGAATGTTTTACAAAAGAAGAAGCGGTTGATAAACTTACGCACGGCATGCAGATCCTGATACGGGAAGGAAGTGCGGCAAAAAATTTTGAGGCCCTCATAGAATTGCTGGAAGATCATCCCAATATGATCATGTTCTGCAGCGATGATAAACACCCCGACAGCCTGGTAGATGGTCACCTGAACCAGCTCTGTGCCCGGGCCATTGCCAAAGGGCATGATATCTTTCACGTGATCCGTGCCGCCTGTGTAAACCCGGTACTGCATTATAAACTGGATATCGGTTTGTTGAGAGTGGGCGATCCGGCAGATTTTATTGTGGCAGAAGACCTGGTGCATTTCAAGATCAAACAAACCTATATCGATGGAGAATTGGTAGCGGAGAACGGGCAGTCTTTTATCCGTTCTGTACCAAGCACACCCATCAACCAGTTCGATTGTTTGCCCGTAACAGCAGCGCAGTTGGAGATTTCGAAAGCAGCCTATCCATCCACGCAGGGAAATATTCCGGTGATGGAAGCGCTGGATGGGCAACTGATCACCAACCGGCTGGAACTTCCCGGTAAAGAAAGTAACGGCACCTGGGTAAGCGATACGGAAAATGATATTTTAAAAATGGTGGTCATCAACCGATATCATTCGGCTCCCATAGCCAAATGTTTTATCAGGAATTTTGGATTTACAGAAGGGGCTATTGCTTCGTCTGTGGCGCACGACAGCCATAATATTGTGGCAGTAGGGGTAGATGATGAAAGCCTGGCCAAAGCGATCAACCTGGTTATTGCAGAACGTGGCGGTGTAAGTTGCGTAAACAGCAGGCAGGAAAAAGTGTTGGGTTTACCTGTAGCCGGATTAATGAGTGCCAACAACGGTTACCAGGTAGCCGCTGCTTACACAGAGATAGATGCCATGGCAAAATCGCTGGGTTCTTCGCTGGGTGCTCCTTTTATGACACTGAGTTTTATGGCTTTATTGGTGATTCCACACCTGAAACTGAGCGATAAGGGTTTGTTTGATGGTGATACCTTTTCGTTTGTAGAATAAACGCATCTTTATTTGGCCATGGAAATATCACCTACGGCTTTGGTAACCAATACCGCAACACTATCCGTACCCTTGGGTGCAAAATAGCGTGTTTTGAATTTGATGGTTTTACCCGGGCCGATATTTTCGTAAACCGTTTCCAGGCCCTCATCCAGCTTTACACCGGTTTTGCTGAAGAAAGAGAGTTTCAGTTCCACATCTTTGTACCAGCAAACGGTAGCCTGGTTGGTGAGTGTACCAATGACCACTGTCTGCCCAATCAGGTTTTTCCGGTCGCGGTTATTCACCACCAGAAAACGGGCGGGGTTATTTTTTTCCTTTTCAGCCAGTGTTTCTTTTACTTTTTCATAAGATTCGGCATCAAATTTTTTCTCTTTTTTGTAGTCTTTGCAGGAAAAAAGAAAAATGACCAGGATAACTGCCAGTAAAACTCTTTTCATCGGTTACGTTTTCGGCCATCAAAATAATCAATAAATCCCGCACCGGATTGTTAAGAAAAACCGGCTGGTTGGGCCTAAAACATAAATTTCCCATTCCCGCTGATAGAATTTAGTTTTGGGGCATCAATTACCCCGTAATTCCCTGGTACCATGATAGTTAATTTAAGCGATCAACACAGTCTCGTAAGTAACTGGGTTTCTGAACTCAGAGATGTTAATGTACAGGGAGACCGTATGCGTTTCCGCCGAAACCTGGAGCGTATCGGCGAAGTGGCGGCTTATGAAATCAGTAAAAAGCTGGCTTTCAAAACCGTTGAAATTCCTACTCCATTAGGCACGCACGATAGTAAAGTGCTGGAAGCGCAGCCTTTATTGGCTACCATTTTGCGGGCAGGTTTGCCGATGCATAACGGGATGCTGAACTATTTTGACAAAGCAGACAATGCCTTTATTTCAGCATACCGCAAACACCACCGTGATGGTAGTTTTGAGATCAGTCTGGAATATATGAGTTGTCCTTCGCTGGATAACCGTACCATTATCATCTGCGACCCGATGCTGGCTACCGGTGCTTCTATTGTAAAAACCATACAGTACATGAAGGATGAGGGTACTCCAAAAGAAATTCATGTGGTGGTGGCCATAGCCTGTACCATGGGTATTGAATATATTCAGCGGGAATGTGGGGATGATATCATGATCTGGTGTGGGGATATTGATGATGAATTGACAGCCAAAGGTTATATTGTACCGGGGCTGGGTGATGCCGGTGACCTTGCTTTTGGTACTAAAAAGCAATCCTGACCCTCTAAACTGTGTTAGATTCTGCCAACAAATCGTTAACACAGCTATAATATTGCTGATAAAATCCCCGCCAAATCAACCGATTCGTTAAATTCGATGCGCTGTGATGGGTATACGTACATGTTTCCTTTTTAGCTGTTTCTGCTTTTTGCTGGGTAATGTCTCGGCACAGGATCCGCATTTCTCGCAGTTCTTCAGCTCTCCACTTACATTGAATCCGGCCCATACCGGTAAATTTTTTGGGTCTTACAGGGTAGCGGGCAATTACCGTAACCAATGGCCTACAATCAATAACGCTTTTACAACCGCTACTGTTTCTGCAGATTTTCATATCATGCAGAACAAGATTGCCAGTAATGATACCTGGGGGTTGGGTATGGTAGGCTATAATGATAACAGTGCCAACGGAGCAGTGAAATTTAATTATGCCGCCTTATCAACTGCCTATCACAAAGGACTGGATGAGGAAGGCATTCATTCGCTGGGCGCTGGTTTTCAGGTTACCTATGCCAATATGCTCATCAATACGGCTGACCTCAAATTTGAGGACCAGCTTACCAGTTCAGGATTTACCGGTGTTTCCTCAGAAGTATTCAATGGAGCCACACTGAAGTCCGGTTACATTGATGTGAATGCAGGGGTATTGTATAATGGAAGTACATCAGACCGTAATAATTTTTATTTCGGAGTGAGTATGTATCATATAAACCGGCCCAAACAAACTTTTACGGGTGCACAATATGTACTGAATCCCAGAACCACTTTTCATGGGGGGGGGTATTTCCCGATAGGAGAAACCACTACTTTACATGTTAGTGCGCAACAAATGTTTCAGGGAGGCGCCTCCACTACCATGTTGGGGGGGGCCATTCAGTTATCTGCAACACCCGATGCGCCCAAACCTACCAGTTTCTATTTCGGAAGCTGGGTTCGTTTTAACGATGCCATCATCCCTTATCTGGGTCTGGAATTTGACGATTTCCGTTTAGGGCTTACCTACGATTATAACTCTTCTTCTTTAAAAACCGCTTCGCAGAACAGGGGTGGAATTGAGTTATCACTGATTTATATACATAGACCATCTACAGACAGGCCGGTAAATTGCCCTAAATTTTAACTACTTTTTTTACGGATTTGCGTGTGATTATGATAAAGGGGTATCACAGATTGTGATACCCCTTTATCATAATTTATCTTTGAGAAATCCAATTCGCTCGCGGGGTTGTTGTTTTTGATGGATCAGTGTTTTGATGGCATCAAATACCATTTTAAACTGACCATCATATTTTTTTTCAAGTTCTCCGATCTTTTTTGCCAGTTCTTTATTCCCTTCTATTAATTGGCGCATTTGTACAAAGGCACGCATGATGGTAATATTCACTTTAATAGCTCTTTTACTCTGTAAAACGGTAGAAAGCATCGATACACCCTGTTCGGTAAAAGCCATTGGTTTTGCACCACCCAATATACTGCGGGATGGTATCACATTTTGTGATACCATGTTTTTGATTTCGACCTGATTAAGCAGAAACATGAAATCTTTCGGGAATCGATCCAGGTTACGTTTTACCGCTTGTTTTAAAGCCCTCGTTTCTACACCATACATCTGTGCAAGA
>SCVK01000439.1 GCA_004297075.1 Chitinophagaceae bacterium | reverse complement strand
CCGCTGCAGCGACCGCCACCATGATATCATGCTGGTATCAGGCGCTTCGCCGGGTCTTAAACGGATCGGTTGGCAGATGGAAAGTCCGGTCGCCTTGGACGCGGCTCGGCGTCATTTCGAGGAAGCCGGCCTCTCGCCCGCCCCCGTTTCCAACAGCGAGGCCGCAATGCTGGCAATCAGCGAAGCCTTTCGCATCGTCGAGCCTACAACCGGCAGCACCTTCGAATTTTATGTCGACATGGACCGCGCCGCGGCTCCCTTCACGCCCACCCATACCAACATCGCCCGACTCGGCCATGTTGTGATCAACAGCGCAGATCGCGATGCGACAGAAGCCTTCCTGCGCGAGCACATGAACTTCCGCGTGTCGGATAGGATCGAAGGACTGGTATCCTTCATGCGCTGCTTCCCCAATCCATATCATCATTCCTTTGGAGTCGGCGTCGCCGAGAAGCCAAATCTCAACCATGTCAACTTCATGGTGACCGATCTCGATGATGTGGGACGGGCACATAACCGGGCCAAGTCGAACAAGGTGCCGATCGTTTACGGGCCGGGCAAACATCCACCGTCGGAATCCGTTTTTCTGTACTTCCTCGATCCGGATGGGATGACGCTGGAATATAGCTACGGCATGGAGGAATTCCCGGAGCTTGACGCGCGGGAGCCGCGCATGATGCCGGCCGGCCTTGAGTCCGTCGATTATTGGGGCGGCATTCCCGAACCGACCTTCGCCAAAGTCGGCGAGATCGAGCAGGCCGGCAAATGACCGCACATGTTGCCGAAAATCCCGTCGTCGTCGTTACCGGCGCCGCCAGCGCCATAGGTCGCGCCATCGTTCGTGGTTTTGCAGGGCGTTCGGCACGGCTGGCGCTGGCCGATCTTGACGATGAGGCACTGGGCCGCACCGCCGCCGAACTGGCACCCGATGCTCTGCTCATGACTGGCGATCTTAGCGATCAAGCCGTTGCCGAGCGACTGATCGCGAATACCATGGACCGGTTCGGCAGGATCGATGTCCTCGTGAACAACGCGGGAGGGGGCGTCATCATCCCTTTCGCAGACCACACACCCGATACAATGCGCGCAACGATGGACCGCAATCTGTGGACCTGCCTTTGGTGCACGCGGTCCGTACTACCGATCATGGTCGGCCAGAACTACGGCCGCATCGTCAATATCGGCGCGGATTCGGTTCGCAACGGACTGTGGGACCACGCCATGTACAACGCGGCAAAAGGCGGCATGCATGGCCTCACCACGGGCCTTGCGCGCGAATATGCCGCTTATGATATTACAGTTAACACGGTCGCTCCGTGCATGATCCGCACGCCGCTGGTCGAGGCTGAAACCGCCAAAGGCAATCCGCTGATCGATAAGTTCATCTCGGTCATTCCAAAAGGTCGCTCCGGCGAGCCGGACGAAGTGGCCTCGATGGTCGTCTACCTTGCTCAGCCAGAGGCCTCGTTCGTCACAGGGCAGGTGATCAGCGTCAATGGTGGAAGCACTATGCTATGAGGCCGGTACGGATTTCATCGAGCAAAGCTTTCCTTTCGACGATTCCATCTCGACTGATCGTTCGGGAACCACCGGTCGAACGTTAGTCATTGGCAGCGTCAGTCCGTTTTTTTTGCACCGAGAGGTTGGTCGTGAGCAGCGGTCTGATTGACATTCACACCCACGTGACACCGCCGACCCTACCGCACGGCCCGCCGGGAGTGCCAGGGTGGCCATGCATGCACTGCGAAGGCGGCCGAACCACCATGTTGCTCGGTGATAAGCCATTTCGAGAGCTGGATTCAAGGTCCTGGGATGTGGCACGCCGGACAGAGGATATGGATGCCGACGGCGTCGACATTCAACTCTTGTCGCCAATGCCCGAACTACTCTCTTACTGGTTTTCCGTCGGAGATGCTGAGCACGTTGCCGACCATGTCAATGCACATATTGCCGAAATGGTCGCGCGCAATCCACGCCGATTTCGGGGTTTCGGGATGGCCCCCCTTCAGGATCCTGGGCGGGCGGCCACATATCTCGAGAGCCTTCGATCTCGCTTCGGCCTGATCGGGATCGAAATCGGGAGCAACATCGGTGGGATTCTGCCAGGCGATACCCAGTTTCATCCTTTATGGGATGGCCCGCCCCTTTTCCCCGGCATCGGATATAATGTCGGTGATTGAGAAGGAAAGGAGCGGACCGATG
>SCVK01000402.1 GCA_004297075.1 Chitinophagaceae bacterium | reverse complement strand
AGCCGGTTAACCAGTTCAAATCCATTGTATACAGGCATCTGGATGTCGAGAAAGATCAGATCAGGTTTCAGGGCATGGATCATCTGCTCTGCTTCCGCACCATCACAGGCTTCTCCCAGTACCGACAATTCGGGGAAGCCCGATAAATATTCCCTGATCAAAGACCTGGCACCCCGTTCATCATCAATTATCAGTACAGTGATCATATCAGGTATTTTGCAGGGGGATGATAAATGAAAAGACAAGTCCGGCAGGATCATTTTTTGACACCCGCAGCTCCTCGCCATATAAAAGCAGCAAACGCTCACGGATATTATTCAAACCAATGCCTTCCTGCTTAAATAACTCATCCACATTACCGGGGTACCCCAATCCGGTATCTGTGAGTGTGAATTGTAAATGGTTCCCTGAACGATGGATGTCCAGCTTGATACTTCCGCCTTTGGCAGCAGGTGCAATACCATGGATCAATGCATTTTCGATCAGCGGCTGGATCAGCATAGGAGGTATACTGAGTAACCGCAGATCTTTCGGACAGTTAATCTGGAAGCTGAGACGGTTGCCCAGTCTTTCCTGTTCAAGAGAAAGATAGGTTTCTAAGAAGTGGATTTCTTCTTCCAGCCTCACCAGGTGCAGTTTGCTGGCACGAAGCGAATACCGGAATGTATCTGCCAGCTGTGCAATCATTATCCGTACGTTTTCCTGTCCCGGCTGGATCATGGCACTGATATTGTTCAGCGTGTTGAATAAAAAATGCGGATGGATCTGCGCTTTTAACAACGCCATCTCACTCTCATGCGCCAATGCCTGCAGCTTTCTTTCTTTTTCCAGCTGGTTCAGGGTAGTTAAACGGAAATTATGTGCATAAAACAACGCGAACTGGATCAGGTAAAATAACAAAGGTAGGTAATAGTCGAACCAGGCCGAAGCCTTTCCCTTCACTCTCACGAAACCGAAATACAGCGAACTCTGCTGATGCAAAAAGAGCCATACCAGGATAAAAAGCGGAATGGTAAACAGGTGCAGCAGGAAATGAATAGATACAGGCTTATTCCGCAACCTTACAAAATACAGATACCAGAGCGGGGCGCTTAAAACAGCTTTGATGGCAAAGTCGGAAACAATGTTCAGCAGCTTTTCTTCGAACCCGTTCTGCTGATTGTCTTTGGCATAGATAGTGATATCGTAGGTTACATAATAGATAAAGCCATACACTACATAAAATAATATCCAATAAAGCAGCTCCTTCAGCGTAATGGTTTGGTATATGCGTTTGTTCAGTGCCATATCTGTGTTACGAAGATAATGGTGGCTTGTGTAAAATGAAGATCCGAAAACAAAAAGGTTGCAAAAGCAGGTTGCTTTTTGCCGGGAAATGATACACTGGCTGGATCTTGGTTGGCTCATCCTTTCTTTTCATCCAACCGCTATGGCTGTTTGTCTGGGTATTCTTGTGTTGCAGTTTATACCGGAAAATACTGATTCTATGGCGTATTTACTTATCTCTCGTCCACACTTTATATCCCTGAAAATACGAGCTGTTCCAGCTTTTATACCTGGGTATCATCTCTTCTTCCAGCCTGCGTAAAAAATCAGGATAATCTTTTTGCTGGCTCCACAAATTTTCACTCAAAGCTGTCATACGCGGAAAAACCATGTAATCTACTTTGGTGGGAAAAGCCATGTACTCTGTCCATACATTCGCTTGTGCGCCAATGATCTTATGGGCAAGCCCGGCGGCTTTTACGGCATCTGGTACCACCTGATATTTATATACATTTTCTACCGGATTATAACCATGAATGGCCAGACTATCATTCGGGTCTTTGGATTGATAATGATCAAAGTAAAAAGGTTTGCCTGGTGTTTGTATGATCTCAAAACCCTTTTTGGCAACAGCAAGGGCCTGTTTATCATCGCTCCAGTTCATGATCAGGGTAGTGGTATCCAGATCACCTTCCGCGATCTCGTGCCAGCCTACTGATTTTTTATGGAGTTGTTTCAGGTGTTTGGCTACGTATTCGATGAAATAGGTTTCCAATGCTTTTTCGGATGGCAGGTTTTTACTTTTCATAAAAGCCTGTGTGTTGGGATCCTGTTTCCACCATAGCATGCTGCATTCATCGCCGCCGATATGTATGTAGGTAGAAGGGAACAGTTCTGCCAGCTCTGTAAAAATGTCTCTGAGAAATTGGAAAGAAGCCTCATTGGGTGCTAGTACATTGTTCTGGCGGTTATACATGCCCCAGGTACTGGCCACATTCCAGGTAGTATCGGGTTTGGTGCTGAACTCGGGGTAAGCGGCAATGGTGGCGCGGCTATGCCCTGGTATATCCAGTTCAGGAATGATCGTGATGCCCCTCACTGCTGCATAGGCAATTACTTCTCTGATCTCGTTCCTTGTATAAAAGCCGCCATATGTTTTTCTTTCATACCGGGCCGGAACATCTTTGAAATGCCCGATCAGGGTAGAGTCGCGCCAGGAGCCAACGGAATTCAGTTTCGGATAACTTTTTACTTCAAAACGCCAGCCCTGGTCATCGGTTAAGTGCCAGTGAAATGTGTTGAACTTATGAAAAGCGAGGTAGTCGATATATTTCTTTACATAACTCACAGGAAAAATATGCCTTACCACATCCAGGTGCATACCCCGGTAACTGAACTGCGGGTAATCGGTAATAGCTACGGCAGGAATGGTAGCCGTGGCCGATTTTTTATTGGGTAATAATTGTAATAAGGTCTGTGTGGCATTTACAAAACCCCTTATATCGTTGGCAGTAATGATCACCTGTTTACCGGCAGCACTGATATGGTACATTTCCGGCCGGGTAATGCTTTTTTCATCTGTCTGAAGAATGATGCGGGGTAATGTTTTGGAAGGACTACCCGCCGACAGCTGCAACCGTATGCCTGTTTGTTGTTCTATCTGCTGCTGCATATAGTTTGCCTGAACGGCAAAGGAAGCGGGATAATACAGTATGGTGGATGACTGAATGGCCACCCCGGTTGCTTTCAGTGATTCGTATGTAACCGGTGCAGGTGTAATGGGGTTCAGCATCTGTGCCTGGCTATTGATCGTTACAAGCAATAGCAGACCAATACCAACTAAACGTTCACGCATACAAAAGATTCAAATTGTAAAAATTCTTCAAAGCCACCTCGTTCTCAATGCACCTGTGCAGAAAACCGATCACAGTTTTCCATGTTTGATCTCATCCACCACTGCAGGATCCAGCAGTGTAGAAGTATCGCCCAGGTTCTGTGTTTCGCCTTCGGCAATCTTACGCAGTATCCTGCGCATGATCTTACCACTTCGTGTTTTCGGTAACCCACTCACAAACTGGATCTTATCGGGTTTGGCAATAGCACCAATGATACGGGTAACGGTTTGCAGAATATCTTTCCTGATCATTTCCGCGGTACCATGTGTATCCTGCCCGTGCGAACCCTGGTAAATCACATAGGCATAAATGCCCTGTCCCTTTACATCGTGCGGGTAACCCACTACGGCACTTTCTACCACACCTGCGTGCATATTAATGGCATTCTCCACTTCTGCGGTACCTATGCGATGGCCGCTTACATTCAATACATCATCTACGCGGCCGGTGATCCGGTAAAAACCATTTTTATCGCGCAGCGCGCCATCGCCGGTAAAATACATATTCTCGTAAGTAGCAAAATAGTTGGTACGGCACCGCTCATGATCGCCATAAGTAGTGCGAAGGATACCGGGCCAGGGGGCTTTGATGCAAAGATTACCCGAAACGGTTTCATCGCCTTCGGCTATTACTTCTTTGCCATTTTCATCTACCAACACCATTTGCAAACCGGGCATGGGTAATGTGGCCCAGCTCGGAACAGATGGAGTAATGCCTGCGAGGTTACTGATTAAACAGGCACCGGTTTCTGTTTGCCACCAGGTATCTACGATGGGGCATTTTTTCTTGCCCACATGTTCATCGTACCAATGCCAGGCTTCTTCGTTAATAGGTTCCCCAACGGTACCGAGCACTTCGAGCGAAGACAGGTTTTTGCCGTGTAAGGGGCCGGTGCCAAATCCCATGAGGCTGCGGATGGCAGTAGGGGCGGTATAGAAAATATTGACTTTGAATTTATCGATAATGTCCCAGAAACGACTGGCATCAGGGAAGGTAGGCACCCCTTCAAACATCAATGAAGTTGCGCCGGCACTTAAAGGACCGTAAATGATATAGCTATGCCCGGTAATCCAGCCAATATCTGCCGTACAAAAATGCAGTTGCTCCGGTTTGTACTGGAACACGTTTACAAATGTGTAGGTTGTCCAGATCATATACCCACCGCAGGTATGCACTACCCCTTTGGGTTTACCGGTAGAACCGGAAGTGTATAAGATAAACAGCGGATCTTCCGCATCCATCTCTTCGGCTTCTATAAAAGTGAGTCCTTTCTCTTCCACATGTTTCATCTCTTCCTCCCACCATACATCCCTGCCCTTGATCATGGATACGGGTGTGCGGGTTCTGGTACAAACAATCACTCTTTTCACGGTTCTGTTACCAATCAGCGCATCGTCGATCACGCTTTTCAGCGGAATGTCTTTGGCGCCGCGGTGGGCGCCATCGCAGGTAACAATGAACTCTGCCTGTGCATCATATAACCTGTCGGCAATACTCTGCGCAGAAAAACCACCAAACACCACACTATGAATGGCGCCGATACGTGCGCAGGCCAATACCGCAATTGTGAGTTCGGGAATCATGCCCATATAAATACAAACACGGTCTCCTTTTTTAACACCATTGTTTTTCAGTACATGCGCAAACTGGCATACTTTCTCCAGCAGTTTTTTATAGGTAAGTGTGCGGTGCTGTTCATCGGGCGCATTGGGCTCCCAGATCAGGGCGGGCTCATTGCCTTTGGTGGGGATATGGCGGTCGAGGCAGTTCTCGGTAATATTCAGTTTGCCACCTTTGAACCATTCTACTTTGGGTTCCGTAAAATTCCATTCCAGTACAGTGTCCCATTTTTTACGCCAGGTAAAATTCTCGGCCACATCGGCCCAGAAAGCGGAAGGATCTTCGATACTTTTCTGATAAGCTTCTTTGTACTCGTCAAATGATTTGATCTGGTAGGGGTATGACATACAATCAGGTATTTAAGGGAGGTTAAAGATAAGGCATGGAGGGGAAAGTCGTGAATCGTGAGTAGTCAGTAGTCAGTAATGAGTGGTGAGTAGGCAGGGAGTATATTTAACACTCACTACTCACCACTGACCACTCACTTACTGGGAATCCCGCCACCCCGCTTGTTTAAATCATCCCTTTAACGTAAGTTGACGATGATTTACTGCTTATGAAAGAAAAGAACAATATCTGGAAAGTGATCGGTGCATCTTCGCTCGGCACTTTAATAGAATGGTATGATTTCTATATTTTCGGAAGCCTGGCCACCGTGCTGGCTAACCAGTTTTTTCCCAAAGCCAATCCTACCGCGGCATTGTTATCTACGCTGGCCACTTTTGCGGCAGGATTTATTGTGCGTCCATTCGGGGCATTGGTATTTGGCCGGCTGGGCGATCTGATTGGCCGTAAACACACGTTCCTGCTCACTCTGGTCATCATGGGAGGCTCCACATTTGCCATTGGTCTGATACCCAGTTATGAAACCATTGGTTTTGCGGCACCCATACTGGTATTGGTGTTGCGTTTACTGCAGGGGCTGGCACTGGGAGGCGAATACGGTGGTGCTGCTACCTATGTAGCCGAACATGCACCTCACGATAAAAGGGGCTTTTATACTTCCTGGATCCAGACCACCGCCACGCTGGGTTTATTCGTATCACTCGGTGTGATCCTGTTAACCCGTCATAGCCTCGATATTGACCAGGCCAGGTCAATCGCCAAGTTTAACGACTGGGGCTGGCGGATCCCTTTCCTCGTTTCGATTATACTGGTAGGGGTATCTATCTACATCCGTTTGAAGATGAAGGAGTCGCCCCTGTTTGAACAACTGAAAACTTCCGGCACCCGTTCTGTGAACCCGTTGAAGGAAAGCTTCGGACATAAATCCAACCTCAAAATGGTGTTGCTGGCCCTGTTTGGTGCGGCCATGGGGCAGGGGGTGGTTTGGTACACCGGTCAATTCTATGCACAATCCTTTATCGAGAATGTATGTAAGATCGATTTCGACCAGTCGCGCACCATCCTTATCTGGGCCATCCTTTTTGCTACGCCGTTTTTTGTGGTATTCGGTAGTTGGAGTGATAAGATCGGTCGTAAATGGATCATGCTGGGAGGAATGTTCCTCGCAATTGTTACCTACAAGCCTTTGTTCAAACAATTACTGGTACTCTCAGATACAGCTGCCAAAACCGAGCTGACTGATCTGAAGCAGATCAAAACCAACCGGGTACCCATTGCCAATACCACCGATACTTTGCGCACGGTATCACATCTTACCTATTATGAAGATGGCATGGTGGTAACGCAAACCACCAAAGACACGGTATATGCCGCCGCCGGTAAAACAACGGTGAAGCCAGATATAAAGCTCTCCAAAAAGGTGGGCACCAGTGGTTACTGGCAAATGGTGCTGCTGGTGTTTGTGATGATTTTGTATGTGACGATGGTATATGGCCCGATAGCGGCATTCCTGGTAGAGTTGTTCCCCACCAAGATCAGGTACACATCCATGTCTTTGCCGTATCATATCGGTAATGGTGTATTTGGCGGACTCACTCCTTTTATCGCCACATTACTTACCACCATTTATACGAATGATCTGTTGGTGGGACTGATGTACCCGATCATTATAGCGGCGGTTTGCCTGGTGATAGGAACCCTGTATATCAAT
>SCVK01000039.1 GCA_004297075.1 Chitinophagaceae bacterium | reverse complement strand
GGCGGGAACAGACAACTGCCCGGCAAACACGAAGAGGAACAACAAAAAAACCAGTCCCGCCAGCGCTAACAGATTACCTATGCTCCTGATCCTGTTCATTTATACCTGGGTAAATTTATAAGGATATACTTTCCCGGATGCCCATTGCGCCACATAGATACTTCCTTCCGTATCTACACAAACATCGTGTGGATGGGTAAAGATCTTTTCGGTCTGTGACAAGGGTTTGAGTTTTCCATTCTCGTATACTGGTGCAGAACCACCGAGATTAGACACTACTTTGAAATCTTTATTAAGGATGGTTACAAAACCTGAACCGGAAGTATTCAGATCAGGAGAACGTAATACCGCGGCATAGAGGTAATCTCCTTTGATCACCGGGCGGCAAACACAGGCACCGGGCAGATGGATCACTTCCAGCAGTTTCCCATCCAACGAAAATCTTTTGAAAGCATTGCGGCTCCTGTCTGTGATCACCAGTGTAGGGGTGGCTTTTCTGCGGTCAATACAGATCCCGTGTGCATTATCAAGGTATTGTTCTCCCTCGCCTCTTCCGCCAAAGTAGCGGATCAGCTTACCGGTGGCCGAATAGTGCAGAATATATTGGGCGCCATATCCATCAGCAATATAGAACTCTCCATTATCCAGTACCGCTGTTTCGGTTGGAACGAAAGCTTCTTTTCTGGAATAGATACCAGCTTCCAATGGCGCATCTACCGTAAACAATATTTTACCATCGATGGTGGTCTTGTACACCTGGTGGCGATTGGTATCTGTGATGAAAAGAAAATCTTCCTTACCTGTTTTCTGAATAGTCAAACCATGTGCACCCGGAAATTCTGTGCCCCAGGTACTGATCAGTTTACCCGAAGTATTATAGATGATCACATTATTCTTTGTTTCGTTGGTGAGCAGTAAGATCCTTCCTTTACTATCCTGTACCATTTCATGACAGTCGTTCACCGGTGTTATATCCGGATTCAGACTGCCCCATTGCGTATTCAACCGGTAACGCATATCATTGTGCCCATACACAGTGCCCTGCCTGCCGGCAAACATATCTTTCGCGATAAAAAAACCGGCGGTACCCAATACGGCCTGTTTTACAAATTGTTTTCTGTTCATAACTGCTTTTTAGGCAATGATATTTTTAACAACGTTCCCGTACTGATCCGTTAAACGGTATCTTCTTCCCTGGAATTTATACGTTAGTTTTTCATGATCCAGTCCTAACAGGTGCAACACGGTTGCCTGAAAATCGTGCACATGCACGGGATCTTTGATAATATTATACCCAAACTCATCCGTTTCGCCATATACCATGCCGGGTTTTACACCTCCGCCTGCCATCCAGATACTGAAGCAGCGTGGATGGTGATCGCGGCCATAATTATCGGCCTGCATTCGGCCCTGGCAGAAATTGGTGCGCCCAAACTCGCCTCCCCAGATCACCAGTGTTTCATCCAGCAATCCTCTTTGTTTCAGGTCGGTGATGAGTGCAGCAGAAGGCTGGTCAACATCCATGGCCTGTCCTTTCATTTCTGCGGGCAGGTTTCCGTGCTGGTCCCAGCCCTGGTGATACAATTGTATAAACCGCACACCATTCTCTGATAATTTCCTGGCCAGTAAACAATTGGCAGCATACGTGCCCGGTACCAGGCAATCGGGACCATAGAGTTTGATGATACTTTCCGATTCTTTAGACGTATCCATGATCTCCGGCACAGCCGTTTGCATGCGGTAAGCCATTTCGTACTGCTGGATCTTGGCTGCTATTTCAGGATCGCCGAAATTTTCATATTCCAGCTGGTTCATTTCGTTGATCTTATCGATCATCATCCTTCTTGTCTTCCGATCCATCCCCTCCGGATCCTGCAGATACAGGATCGGATTCTCGCCACTGCTGAACTGCACACCCTGGTGCACGGAATCGAGAAAACCATTGGTCCATAATTTGGAGTAAACCCCCTGACCATTCCCCTTTCCCCTGGATAATAATACACAGAAGGCCGGTAAATTATTATTCTCTGTGCCCAATCCATAACTTACCCAGGAACCCATGCTGGGGCGGTTGCCCTGCTGGGCACCTGACTGAAAAAAGGTAAGTGCCGGATCATGATTGATGGCTTCTGTGTGCATCGACTTAACAATGCAGAGATCATCCACGATCTTAGCCATATGCGGAAACAGATCACTTACCCAGGCACCGGATTTTCCGTACTGGTTAAAGTTGTAATAAGAACCCACCAGCGGAAAAGATTTCTGCGAAGAAGTCATGCCGGTTAACCGTTGCCCCTGGTGAATGGATTCGGGCAGGTTCTCTCCCATCATCTGGCAGAGCAGTGGTTTGTAATCAAAAGTTTCCAGTTGAGAAGGTGCCCCGTTCTGAAAAAGATAGATCACCCTTTTGGCCTTAGGAGCAAAATGCGGTAATCCGCGCATGATAGCTTCTTCGGCCCCCTCGCCACCACTGAATAATTCAGGTATCAGCAAAGAACCCAATGCGGCTGAACCCAAACCAACACTTAACCGCGACAGAAATTTTCTGCGGTTAATATTGAGGCCATGTTCGAGTATTTCTTTTTCCATAATCAGGTTTTGGTAATGGCTTCCTGCATATTATACATGATCTGGATGGTCTGCATGGCAGCTGCCAGTTTGATCTTATTAGTGGTCCGGGGTTGATAGGCACCCGGTGTCAGTAATTTTTCTGCTTTGCTTTGGTCGATCTCCTGCGCTGCCTGTTTCCAGTACACTACCAACTGGTCTATCTCTTTGGCAGAAGGGGTACGGCAGATGATGGCACGGAATGCTTTCTCCAGCCATTGCGCAGGATCAGTATACTGTTGCAGTAATTTATCGGCCAATGCTTTCGATGCTTCCAGCATGGTAGGATCGTTCAGCATCACCAGTGCCTGTAATGGTGTATTGGTGCGGTAACGGGTTACCTGGCATTCGTCGCGGTTGCTTCCATCAAATAACATCATGGATGGTGGTGGTACCGTTCGTTTGATGAAAGTATACATACCTCTTCTGTATAAGGCCTGACCCGTATCCTGCACATATTTTTTCAGTAAACCTCTTCCGGAAGTGGCCAGTTCCCATAAGCCTGGCGGCTGGTAAGGTTTTACGCTGGGGCCACCGATGGTCCTGTTCAGTAAACCACTACTCGCCAGCAATACATCACGCACGATCTCGGCCGGGTAACGTACTCTTGGTGCATAGGACCAGTAAAGATTTAACGGATCAATTTTTAGTTTTTCTTTGGTTACCTGGCTTGATTGGCGATACGTGGCAGAGAGTACGATCTGTTTCACCAACCGTTTCATATCCCATCCATGTTCGCGAAAATCAACCGCCAGCCAGTCAAGCAGGGCCGGGTGCGTGGGCAGTTCTCCCTGCATACCAAAATCGGCTGCTGTTTTTACAAAAGCCCTTCCAAAAAATTCGGCCCAGATCCGGTTTACAAATACACGTGCCGTTAAAGGATTTTTCTGATCAAAGAGCCACTGCGATAAACCCAGCCTGTTTTTGGGATAATTTGTATTGAACGGAAGAATGGCCACTGGTGTGGCCGCCTGTACCGAATCGGTGGGTGCATCATAACTTCCTCTTGCCAGGATAAAAGTTTTTCTTTTGGCCGTATCCCGATCGGCCATGATCGATACTTCGAGTTTACCGGTATCCTGTTTGTTAATAAAAGCCAGTGTGGTACGCACATCTTCATTGGTGATCTGCATACGCGGGTTCTTGGCAAAAGTCTCCGGTCCGCCCACGGTAGATTCCAGACCTACTTCTTTGATATTATTAAAAAAGGCAGAGAGCTGGTAATATTCTTTCTGCAGGATGGGATCATATTTGTGATCATGACATTTGGCGCATTCTACCGTCATGGCCAGCATAGAGCGGCTGAAAGTGCTGGTGCGGTCGTCTACATACATCAGGCGGTATTCTTCATCTATCACGCCACCCTCTTCGGTGATCTTATGGTTACGGTTAAAACCGGTTGCCAGGATCTGTTCTTTGGTAGCATTGGGTAACAGATCGCCTGCCAATTGCCAGGTGATGAACGTATCATAGCGCAGGTTCCGGTTAAAGGCACTGATCACCCAATCGCGCCAGGGCCATTGCGAGCGGTAATTATCGTCCTGGTATCCGTGCGAGTCTGAGTACCGGGCAATATCCAGCCAGCTGATGGCCATGCGTTCGCCGTACTGTGGTTTCGCCAATAAGCGGTCCACCATTTTTTCATAAGCGGCCGGATCGGAATCGGTTACAAATTGCCTTGTCTCCGCTTCGGTTGGCAGTATCCCTGTCAGATCCATGAACACACGCTTTGCAAGCCTTTCTTTATCGGCCGGTGCATTGGGCGTTAATCCTTTCTGCTCCATTTTCTGGAGGACAAAAAAATCGATCTCATTCACGGGCCATTGCCGGTCGGATACTTCGGGTACGGGTTGTTTCTTGGGTGGCACAAATGCCCAGTGCGGTTCGTATACCGCACCCTGTTTGATCCATTTTTTCAGGATATTGATTTCCTTTTCGGTCAGCGCAGGTAAACCACTTTTTACAGAAGGCATTTGCAGCGAAGTATCTTTAGAACTGACACGAACGATCAGTTCAGACAGATCCGGGTTACCGGGAACGATGGCATGTTTACCCGGATGATCCTGCAAGGCCTTGTAGGCTTCTTCGGCTATATCCAGGCGCAGTCCGGCTTCTCTTTTCTGTGCATCCGGACCATGGCAGTTAAAACATTTATCAGATAAGATGGGACGTACATCATAATTGTAACTGATGGTGGCAGGAATACCCTCTCCGCTGCCACTGGCATTGGTACAGCTATCAAAGATCGCGAATAGCGAGAACAGGCACAGCGGTGCCGCAATCAGCAATCGTTTGGAATGGAGCATGTAATGTACTTGTGGTTACAGAATAACATCCCGACGGGTATTTATCACTACCCGCCTGTACCTGCTAATAAATATACCTGAATTTGTTTAAAAAACACGAATACAATAGTTGTTAACTGGCATAGCGGAAAAGACTTCCTTATTGTGGAACAAAGGGGTTACAACTTACTGTTTATCCGCTATTTTACGCGGGCAGGCGGAACCAGTTTGTATTTTCTGAAAGCGGCAATCAGGTGGTCTGCAAAACGACTGAAACCCAGATCGGTAAAATGCACTCCGTCTACCGTTCCTTCATGGTCGCTGCCGAGGGCATTCGTTGCAGGAACATAATAGAGATTGGATACGGCTTTGGCACGCAGGCTGTCAAAGATCCGTTTGAGGTTGCTGTTCTTCTGCTGTAATTGCTCCTGCAGTTTCAGATCATGGGCCGCTGTTTCGTAGAGGGTATTTTCTACCAGTACAATGGGTGTAGTGGGACGTTTTTGACGGATGGTGGCCACCAATGCACCGGTATTGGCTGTGATCATCTCTTTTGACATATTGGGCACACAGTCTATCACGTACAGCAGGGCATCGGTATCCGCCAGCAGGGCTGCCAGGGGTTGCTCCATTCTGCCGTTACCACTAAAGCCGAGGTTCACACATTCGATATCCAGTTTTCTGGCAATGATATTGGTATGTGCCATACCCGGCCGGGAGGCACAACCGCCCTGTGTAATACTGGTTCCATAAAAGATGATCGGTTTGGTTGTAACCGGGATAGGTTTGGAAAAGGTTTTACCCGAATCAATCCCGATCTGTAACGATACCACCCCGTCGTACAAAGGAAGATATAAGCGGTACTCCCGCTGTTCCCCTTTCATATTACTGATCAGTGTGGCTTCTGTTTCCTTACCCGAAGCCGGCCTGCCGGTATTCACATATTGCCATTGTCCGGCCTCTTTCACATACAGGTCAACGCCCCTTACACCGGAAGCTGCCATGTGATTCATGGAGAAATTATTCAATACCGTCCACCGGGCAGCGATAGTGGTTGCATTGGTGATAAAACCAACGGTGATACCGGCAGATGCTTTAGACAGGTCCCATACTTCTTTTCTTACTTTTTCCTTATAGGCTAGTGGTAGCCTGTCATAGGCATTTTCTTTTTCCTGTTCATCAATCCGGGTACCGCCTATCTGAAAATATTCTTTTGAAAAATAGACAAGGTTTTTCTTATCCGTTTTAGCCGGCTGCGCATACGCAAGCGTGCAAATGAATGGTATCCATAATAGGTAGAGGACTCTTTTCATAGGAGGCTATTAGCGGTGAATTCTTTATCGGATTTATTTTTTGATCAAACGTATTTTCTGCAGGGAATCCAGCCGGGGATATTTTTCGAGGAAGGCTTTTTTATCGTTCATTAAAAGGCCATAGTGTGCAAATACCCGGTCGCCGTATCCATTATAAAGACTATCTACCACTTCCATGCCTTTGGTTACCTTGCCCAATACGGGATACCCTTTTACACCTTGTGAGACCAGTGTATCCAAACGGGGGGAATTGTTCTGCAGGTTAATGAACAGGTCATTATCACGACTGTCTTTCCCGCTTCTGGCATAACTGATGGCGCCACGTTCATTGGGTTGCAGAACGGGTTCATCAAGCAGTTTTACCGTATTCCATTTCTGTAATTTCAGTGAATCGTCTCCGCCAAACTGTACCACATAGTTGGGGCGAACGCGGTAAAACAAAGTATGATCGTAAAACCTGTGTTTGATCTGTGCATATAACCTGTCTACCGCCAACGGCGACCATTGCCTCGTAAAATCTGCCTCAAAATTGCCTCTGGAGGTTTCAAATACAACGCTGAAATGCTCGGGCGCTTTTTCTTTGAGCCATTTTTCGCGAAACAGCGGACGTTGACAGGCAAGAGCAACTAAGAATAGGCATAATAATAGCAGGTATCGCATATGTTTCCTGATCGGTTACCTGAAATTACACAAACGTTTTTAAACAACCGTGCCCTTGTGCCTTTGTGTGATAAAATACCACACAAAGGCACAAGGGCACGGTTTGAATCGAATGCTTAAAGTTTAATGGCCCACTCATTTACCATTTTACGTCCCAGCAAGGCATTGGCTTCCGCATCGTTCCTGAACTGCTCCGTAGCAGGGTTCCACTCGAGCCTGCGATTAAGCTGGTAAGCAATATTGCCGATATTACATACGGTTGACGTGCGGTGACCGATCTCTACATCACAGATGGGTTTGCTGCGCAGGCGCATGGCACTGAGAAAATCTTTGTAATGATCTTCACTTTTGTACACATGTTTTTCATTGGCACCAATGCCTTTGTCTTTAAGTGCCGCAGGCGAAGTTTCCAGTTTTCCTCTTTGTACTTTCAGTTCTCCCTTGGTTCCAAAGAAATGGATCGCATTGTTCCACTCCCATTTTTCATGTGTCATGGTAATGCCATTGGCATACCGGTAAGTGAGGAAGGGATGGTCCTTACCATCCGGTGCGATCACTTCTACGGGGCCTGTATGATCCATATCTAACGCCCACTGTACAATATCAAACATATGTGCGCCCCAATCGGTTACCATGCCGCCGCCAAACTCGCGGTAGTTACGCCAGTTAGGATACACATCTTTGCTGATGGGCGGTGCCAGTTCAGCATTAAAGGCAACGGGCGCATTGGGTCCGAGCCATTTGGCCCAGTCAAGTCCATCGGGTATGGGTTCTGCCGGCAGATCATAGGGTTTGGGTGGCGGGCCCACATTTACTTTTACCGATTTGATATCACCGATATAACCATTGCGGATCAGTTCTGCTGCCTGCCTGAACTCGGGCCAGGAGCGCTGCATACTGCCGGTCTGGAACACCCGGTCGTATTTACGCGCGGCATTCACCATGGCTCTGCCTTCCTTAACGGTCAGAGCCAATGGTTTTTCGCAATAAATATCTTTACCAGCTTCAGCCGCTTTCACGGCCATCACTGCATGCCAGTGATCGGGTGTGGCAATTACAACAGCATCCACATCCTTCCTCCCCAGCAATTCCCGGAAGTCGTTGTACACAGAGATCTCTGAATAAGTACCATACTTTGGATTTTTTTCATATTCCGCTTTGATTCTGTCGAGTGTAAGGTCTGCCTTGGCTTTATACACTTCGCTCAATGCCGTAAAACGGATCTGTTCTGTTTTCAGGAAATAACCGGAAAGGATCTTCCCCTGTTTACCGCCCCCGATCAATCCAAGGTTGATCATATCGCTGGGGGCAGTGTATAATAAACCTGCCTGGCTTTTTCCTCCCAATACATATCGGGGAACAATCATAAATCCTGCCAGCACTTTAGCCGAGTTGGTCATGAAATCACGCCGGGAGACGGAGCTTGTTTTTTCTTTTTTCATACGGGCTGTTTAACGTTATATAAATGGTTGTATTCTTATTGATCAGAAAATGAATACGGTTTTGCTGCCTTACTGACTCCCCTGTCCAAAGCGGGTTTGCTTCCCATATTGAAACGGAGGGTACCTCCTTTCAGTATGCTGGCATGTTCTATATAGTTCTTCTCAAACGGTTTCCCCCGCAGATCAGCTGACTGAATGTACACATTTTTGCTGCTGTTAAGCGGTGCTTCGATCACAAAATATTTTCCATTCTCCAATTGCAGGGTGGCTTTTTTAAAAAGGGGTGAGCCAATTACGTATTGGTTGGTACCGGGTGTAACGGAATAAAAACCCAATGCACTGAAAACATACCAGGCGCTGGTTTGACCGTTATCCTCATCGCCACAATACCCATCGGGTGTGGCCCGGTATAAGCGGTTCATGGCATCGCGTACATGGTATTGGGCCTTCCAGGGAGCGCCGCAATAATTGTAGATATAGATCATGTGCTGAATGGGCTGGTTACCATGCGCATACTGGCCCATGTTCATGACCTGCATCTCCGTCATCTCATGAATCACACCACCTCTGTAAGCAGAACCATCAAATACAGGTGGTTGGTGATATACACTGTCGAGCATCCGCTCCATCAGTTTATCACCACCCATCAATTTCGACAATCCTGTAAAATCCTGGAACACACTCCAGCTATAATGCCAGGCATTGCCTTCTACAAACTCTCCGCCCCAGCGCAGGGGATTGAACCTGGGATCGAAACTTCCATCCAGGTTCCTGCCGCGCATCAGTTTGTGTTTCGGATCAAAAAGGTTTTTATAATTCTGCAGCCGGGAAACAAATTGATCGATCACTTCCTTCGGCTTGTGCAAGGCAAGACTGATCCGGTACAAACAGAAATCTGCATAAGCGTACTCCAGTGTTTTGGCCGCACTACCCCCATATTTATCAGCAGGCACATAACCGATCTCGTTATATTCTTTCACACCCTCTCTTCCCAATGTCCTGATCGGCCCCATGTTCTCGGTATTCTTCATCAGCGCTTCGTACAATACCGTGGTATCAAAGTTTTTAATGCCTTTCATAAAAGCGTCAACCACTACAGAGGCAGAATTACTGCCTACCATGGTGGCACGGTGGCCCGGACTGGCCCACTCCGGTAACCAGCCACTTTCTTTGTAAGTATTGGCCAATCCCTGGATCATCTGACTCTCCATTTCGGGGTAGAGTAACGTGAGGAAGGGAAACAGGGAACGGAACGTATCCCAGAAGCCGGTATCGGTAAATAAATAGCCTTCGGCAATTTTTCCTTCGCCATAGGGACTATAATGGATCATTTTTTGGTTGATATCAAACTCATAAAACTTCCTGGGAAATTGTAAGATTCGGTACAAACAGGAATAAAAGGTCCGGATCTGCTCCGGTGTACCGCCTTCTACTTTGATCTTGCCCAACTCCTTGTTCCAGGCGGCTTTGGCCTGATCGCGTATCTCTGTAAAGGATCGTTTGCCTATTTCGCGCTGCAAATTCAAGTCGGCCTGTTCAAAGGAAATAAAGGAAGAAGCTACATGCAGCCGAACCTGTTCGCCCTTAGTTGTTTTGAAACCCACTACGGCCTGTGCATGCAACGTTTTTATTTCGCTTTGAGAAACATGCATCACACTATCATCTACCGTACAGGTAAGCGTAAAAGGTTTGTTGAACTGAATAACAAAATAGTTCTTAAAATTAGCCGGCACCCCTCCGCGGTTACGGGTGGTATAACCGATGATCTTGTTTTCTTCGGGAATGATCTTGATATAGGATCCCCTGTCAAATGCATCGATCACCACAAAGGAACTATCTGATGCCGGAAAGGTAAATTGTAATATGGCCGCCCGTTCTGTGGGAGTGATCTCTGCCAGCACATCATGATCGGCCAGGTACACACTGTAGTAATAAGGATTGGCGGTCTCTGCTTTGTGCGAGAACCAACTGGCCCTTTTTTCTTCGTTCACCTGCAGTTTACCCGTAATGGGCATGATGGAGAACTGTCCGTAATCGCCCATCCAGGGCGAGGGTTGATGGGTTTGTTTGAATCCGCGGATCTTATCAGCCGTATAAGTGTATTGCCAGCCATACCCATTGGTGCCGGTCTGCGGTGTCCAGCAGTTCATTCCCCAGGGAAGGGTAATGGCGGGATACGTATTCCCGTTTGAAAAACTGTATTTGGAATCGGTACCCATCAGCGGGTTCACCCATTCTTCCGGACGAAAAGAAGATTGGGCAACTGCAGAAAAGCAGATACACAGACAGCAAAACCAGCTAATTGTTTTTATCATCTTCTTTATTGTATCGTAACCTGGTGTTGACCCGCACCCATTAATGGAAAACGGTAATAGTTTTTATCGTTACTGAGTACTATTTTTTTCCCATCCAGTATTACTGTTTTACTACCGGTTCTGAGAGGGAGCGATACTTCTGCCTTTGTTCCACCGGGAATCTTTATCTGGTAAAGATCCGCTGCAGTAGTTCTTTCAAAAGCAACCGACACTTCTCCCTTGATAGTGGGTGTTCGTAGTTTGACAAAACGCAGTGTACCCATTTGTGGTTTGATGCGGATGGTATCTGCCCCCGGTGTCAGCGGTTCTACCCCCATCAGCTTACGCACGATGATATTCGCCGGTGCCGCACCCCAGGCATGGTTCCAGTCGAGATTGGGTTTGTAGGTTTTGTCCCATGCTTCAAGACTGACCGTTGATCCAAGCCGGATCATGTGGTACCAGCTTCTTTCTGTGGTAGATGAGAGTAAGGATAATGCATAGTCCTGTTCTCCGGCTTCATACAGTGCATCCAGCAAAAACTGTGAGCCGTACACACTGCAGGCCATCTTACGCGATTTGATGAATTTGACCACCGCAGGAAGATCCTGTTCCGGTATCAATCCAAAAGCCAATGCAAACATATTGGCGTGCAAAGAAGTATGCGATGTGGTATCGCCATCTTTGATCAGTCCGGTTAACGGATCACGGAACACCTGCTGAAAAGAGAGGTAATGTTCTTTGGCTTTGGAGAGATAGTTTGCTGCCTCATCTGTTTTTCCAAGCGCCGCTGAGATCTTATGCATCAATACAAGTGTACGGTAGTAAAACGCATTCACCACCGCATTGTAATCTGTAAATACAAACCCATCCGTTTCGCCGCCATGTTCTTTTTCAGGACCAATATAACTGCCGCGCTGGGGCCAGTCTACAATGTCTTTTAATCCGCGTTTACCATCGAATATTTTGGTGATATGAATAGAGCGTAAAAAATCATCTTCCTGAAATGTAGCGGTAGTGCTGATCAGGCCGTTCGGTGCTGCCAGCGGCATCAGTATTTTTTTCTGCAGTTCCGGATAATACTGGCGGATAAACTGGTCGTCGCCGGTATACAGGTAATCGTTCCAGGCCAGCAGAACATTCTGCAGGCTCCACTCCGTGGGCCAGGTAGGATGAAATAACAGGTAAGCCATGGTACGCCTGGCAATGCTGTATTCGGCATCTACTGCATAATGCGATAACTGGTTGATCACTGCATCGGCTTCATAGGGAAGTCGTTCCCGGTCGCCATCTACATAATAACCTGTAAAACTGGTGGCTTTCATGGAATATTTGCAGAGTTCCCATACCTGGTTCAATACCGTATCGCTGGAAACAAAATCAGCGGCCTTTTCATCAAAAGGATAAAACACGGCTTTGCGTGTTATATCTCCCCTTTGAATACTGCCCGACAGTTTACTGACAGATAGATACCTGAACGGAAATACCTCGCCGATATAAGCAGGCATCTGAACAGGATTACGTGCATTCCGCTTGGCATCCGCCGGCCATTCCAGGGTATACCTGTGGGTTCCCTTTTTTACAAAGAGTCCCTGTTTTTTATACCGGATATTACCCCCATTCGAAAGCAGGGTACCGGGCGATTGCAGGGCTTCGGCCGCTTCTATCCAGATAGAATCTTCTTTGTTGCTGGTAATACGTAACTGCACCTGGGCAAAAGCCGCTTTACCAAAATCATAGAAATAACTGCCGTCTGCTTTTTGATAATGCCGGATGGGTTGCTGTATCTCTGCCGTTAATGGATAGTAGGAAAAAGGTTCTGCCGTGTCTGCAGTTTGATATACAAAAGAACTTATAGGTGAAAAAGCGGATGCCCGTTTTTGCAGATCCCATACCTGCACTCTCCAGTAATAAACCGCTCCCGACGAAAGTGCTTTACCGCTGTACCTGGCTTTTGTTGCAGTGCTATTGATCCTATGTGAATCCCACCAATCTGGCTTACCTGTTTCAAGTTGTTGCAGCGAAGAAGCCACCTGTATACGGTAAGCTGTGGAGGATAATGCAGCAGGTAATTCCCAATACAGCATGGGTGCTGCACTGCGTACCAACGGAAACTGGAAGCCGTTTTGTTTTTGGGCTGCAGCCAGTGAAGTATTTACCGGTAATCCATTTTTCCAGACTTTACCGGCGTGCAACAGTCCATCTGCCCGCAAGCGATAGGGTTGCAAAGATGACTGGCCAAACAGGGAACTGGCTGTTAGCAGGGAGATAAAAAGGGCCAGTAAGCTTTCGCTTACCGACCCAAAACCAAACTGCCTGCGAACTTTTTTGTTACCCTGCATACCAGTGGTTATTTAATCTCTCTGATCTTGATATTTCTGAAGTATACGGAATTATTATGGTCCTGTAACAGGATCGGTGTCTGATCCATTTTGGCAAAGTCTTTGTTCTTTGCGTATTTACTATGCGCCAGCAGTACTTTGTAAATATTGCTGTCTTTCTCGTACTCTACCACTTTAAAGCCATTCAGCCAGTGTTGTACCAGTTTGTTTGGATACACAACGATCTTGGCCTGGTTCCACTCGCCTATTTTTTTCTGAAAACGGGGATCTACTTTGTTAGAAGGGATCATATCATACAAGCTACCCATGGTACGGTTACCTTCGGTTCCCATTTTGGCATCAGGGTGTTTGGCATCGTCCAGGATCTGGTATTCCAGTCCCAAACCGGCATTTTGATAGGTTTCTGCCACAAAATACTTAACTCCCGAATTGGCGCCTTCTGTTAATTTGAAATCGAAGTTCAGTTCAAATGCCTTGTATTGATTTACAGAGATGAGGTCTCCGTATTTGGTACCATCGTTCTCACCAGGCAAAATATGCAATACACCCTCTTCCACTACCCATCCTTTTTCAGGTGCGGTTTGTTTGCCAACCGATCTCCAGCCGCTGAGGTCCTTCCCATTAAACAGTAAACTGAATCCCTGTGCCTGCTCTTGCGGCGTCAGTGTATTCTGCATATAATTCGCTACCGGTGTTGACAGATCCAATGGTCTGGGTTTCATAGCAGCGCCTGTTTGGATGCGAATATTTTTCCACTGAATACTTTCGCCACCTTCTCCTTTTACAGCGTGCACCTGCAGGGCAATAAATCCTTTCAGGGTAAGATCATCCACCATATAGGCTACCGGCACATCATTTACCCAGGTTCTGAATACCGGCCCAATGGCTTCTATGCGATAGTGGTTCCAGTCGCTTTTCTTAAATGCTTTTTTAGCGGCCGGATTCATTTCTGTCTGGTACATCCAGCCACGACGCGCTTCATCGTATATACCGCCGGACCATGCCCTGTCTGAAGGATCGATCTCTACCTGGTAACCATGTACACGACCATTATTGTATTCGGGTTTTGACAAACTCCTGATCTGGATGCCCGAGTTCATTTTACCAACTTTCAGATCCACTTCCAGGATAAAATCGCCATATTCTTCATCTGAGGCGAGAAAAGAATTGGGTTCGCCTTTTACAGTGGAACCAATGATGGTTCCATTCACCACTTCATATTTGGCTTTGCCATTCAGCTGGTGCCAGCCCTTCAGTGTTTTTCCGTCGAACAGGTTTTTCCATCCGCTGTTTTGTGCCCAGACACCGGTAGCAATCAGTAAGAAGAGAAAGAGTACGCTTTGCTTTTTCATGATGTTATGTTTATCTAGCTGTGTATATATTATTTCATTTTATCGATCCATTCCTTTACCAAAGCCAGCCCTTCTTTATGCACCAGGTTTCTTCCCAGTTCCGGCATCCGTTCGCCGGGGTCGCGGGTCTGCATCCGGTACCAGAGAATAGAACCTTCGGCATCGCCGGGTTTAATATCTACCATACGGCCACCAGATCCCTTACCTGCCGCCACCGGCGATTTGTTGATTCCGATCACCGTAGGATCGGTTTCCGCCTCTATCAGAAACAATCCTGATGTTTGCGCCGGGCCTTCTCTCCTGTGACAATGCGCACAATTGATGGCGAGATAAGCCCTTGCCCTCGCGTTCAGATTTCCGGTTCTGGCATCGTTCCACACCGCGGTTCGGGGTACGGTTGCCAAAGCGGGCAATTGCGTCAGCATACCATGTGTTTTCCAGTACGTGAGCTGGTTCTGTGCACCGGTAGCATACGCATAGGTTCCATTCAGCTGTGCTACTCCCGGACCGATCGGCATGATCCTGTCGTTCGAATTATGACAGCCTTTACACTGGTTCTGGTTGGGTATCACATACCGCACCTGCTGTTTTTGGCCGGCTTTGTCAATGAAACTGATGTTCCTGTCATCACCGGCTATTTCGAGCAGGGCATCGGACAGGTCCTCGTTCCATACATAGGTGATCGCCTGCCAGCCTGCTGCTTCTTTTACCAGTAATCTTGTTTCTATTATGTCTTTCGCTACGCCCGGTTTCCTGAAATCGGCGGAGTAATAAAATGTTTTTACCAGCAGCGTTCCCGTTGGAAAATCCAGCGTGGTGGCTGCTGAATAGTTAACTGACTTACCCAGCGGCAAACGCACAAACCGCAACTTCTCCGCATAGTCTGTATACAAGGG
>SCVK01000456.1 GCA_004297075.1 Chitinophagaceae bacterium | reverse complement strand
GCCGCGATCTGGATCGGCCGGGCGAGCGCGCGGGCGATCCTGGCGGCGATGCGATAGCCGCCGGCCGCCGTCGCGCCGACCGCGCCGCCGACCGCGAGGGTCGCAAGCTGCTCGGTCAGCAGGCTCACCGTACCGGCGGCGTTGGTGGTGATCATGAAGCTCCATATGCCCTGATTCTCGCTGTGGGCGGCCCGCCATGCGGCCGGGCCAAAGGCGATCGGCAGCCGGGAGCAGGCCAGCGCCGTTCCCCAGGTGGCAGCATGCTGGGCCAGAGCCGCCGCCGCCCAGGCGATGAGAAACGCATCCACCCCCGCGCCCGTCGCCCAGGCGATCAGCGAACCTGCCAGCCGCACCGACGGCCCGACCGCCTGGACATAGGTGATCAGGTCGAACCGGTCGACGAGGCGCAGCATCCCGGTCGGCGTCGCACCGATCGACAGCAGCAGCGCGACGCCGAACCAGGCGGCCCGGCCCTGCTCGGCCGGGTTCCAGTGCAGCCAGCCCGCGACCAGCGGCACGGCCAGCAACGCAATCGCCGCCCCCAGCGCCGCCCCGGCGAAATCGAGCAGGGTCGTGAAGCCGAGCAGCCGGGCGAGCCGCTGGCTGGCGCCGCCAGCGAGGTGGATCATCCCGTAGCGGATCACCGTCTGCCACGACTGAAGCTGTGCGACATTGGCTATCGCCTGCCCATAAGCGAGGATCAGCGAGAATTCGCCGAAGCCGCGCGGCCCCAATGTGCGGGCGGCGACGCCGAGATAGACGAGGCTCGCCACGGCCTGAAAACCGCGGCCGCCGAGCAGCCAGACCAGGTTGCGCCCCATCCGCCGAAATACGGCGCCGCCATCGGAGGCGCCCATGGTCGCGCTCATGCCGCCGCGCGGGCTCCACCGGCCATGTCGACCAGCACATCCTCGATCAGGCCCCGATAGATATCGGCCGGCAGGGCAAAGTCCTGGGCGCGGTTGCCGGGCCGGACGACCGCGGAGGACAGCTGGGCCTGGATCGCCCCGGCCAATTCACCGGCATCGTCGCCATCGACGAGCAGCCCATAGCGGCCCTCGCCGAGCACCAGCGGCGCATCCCCCGCCAGCCGCGATGCGATCACCGGCGTGCCAACCGCCATCGCTTCCAGCAGCGCAAGCGATGATCCCTCCC
>SCVK01000401.1 GCA_004297075.1 Chitinophagaceae bacterium | reverse complement strand
GGTCTGCTTTTCAGATTGCTATACCTTTTCAAACAACCCTTCCGGTTCATTCGTTGTGATATAATGAAAACCGGCGCTTAATAACCAGTCCATTATGGCTTTGTCGTTTACCGTCCACGCATTCAGCAGAATGCCATTGTCTTTGGCCATCTGTATCCAGTCCGGGTTTTTCTGAAACACCGAGTAATGATAGTCGGCGCCATTTATGCCATCCTGTTTCAACTGCAGCGGCGATTTATCACCGTTCAGGTATTGGGTATGTGTCGTGGCATCCAGGTTGTGCAGGTGTTGCAGCATGTCGTAATCAAAACTGATATAGATCACTTTCTTCCGCATGTGTAAGGCACCCACCAGGTCAAGCACTTTTTCGGCGATCCGTTTACCTCTTTCCTTGCTTGTTTCAGAAGGTTTGATTTCTACAACCAGCGTAGTGGTTTTGTTATTTGTTTTACCTGCCAGCAGGTACTCGCGCAGCGTTGGTATTTTTTCGCCGTTGGCGAGGGGGAAAGCCAATAACTCCGCATAACTATGTTTTTCTATCGGCAATTGGTGATAGGCGGGATCGTGGTTGATAACGAGCGAATCATCTGCCGTCATCCTCACATCAAATTCAGAACCGGCACATCCCAGCCGGATAGCTTCGCGCAGGGACGCGATGGAATTTTCGGGTAAATTATTTTTCTTGAAAGCACCCCTGTGTGCCACTACCGGGTTGGCCGGGTGGGCAATTTTTCGCTGGTAAGCGGAATGCGTATTACAGGCTGTTGCGAGCAAGACGGATGCGATGGCAGAAAAAAAACTCAGTTTGGTAACCATAAAAAACGAAATATTATTTGGAAAGGTAAGGACTGCTAAATCCTAATCTGTGTAACCCGCTTTTTACTTCCGGGCAGCTCATGAATAATTTCCAGAGCAGGCCGGTTCGGTAATTCTCCATCATCACTACAATGGGTCCCTGGTCTATGGCGAGATAACGGGGCGTGTACCAGTTCTCTGTTTCGCTGAAAGCATCGTAGAACCCGTAAACCCCAAAGAGTTTGTCTTTCCGGTGCAGGTACCAGTGTTTCATGGCCCGCATGGATTCTTTGGGTGTATAGGGGAAGGATGACAGCGCCGCCGTGGGCGAGATCACACCAATATCGTTTTTGGCAGAAGGCGCATGTCCCGCATAGCCTTCTACAGAATAACTCGAAGTAAGTCCCCAGCTATCGGGGCCATATCCTTTGAAATGATTGGGATTAGCTACGCACCAGCGGTAGTTACGCAGGGCGTGATTTGTATTTTCTTTCCAGTAATCGGCATACCTGTCTTTTAAACCACGCGGATCCAGACCCAGATAGGAATAATGCGACCAGAACAAAGGTCCGCCGTTCACCGTATCACCATGGTGTCTTAATTGTAATGCATCGGCAGCAGTACCCTTGCTCAAACGGATCTTACCATTCTGCGCCCATCCCTCGTGGTACACTTTGGCATCTACTGCATGCGTTGGCGAAGAAGCGGCGAGTACATACATAATGAGGCATTCATTGTATCCGGTAACGGCAAAGTTCATGTCCCAGTTATAGTCTGGGCTCCAATGCCAGTACAATACATTTTTACCCTGCGTGTACCAGTTAAAATCTACCTGTTTCCACAGTGTATCAATTCTGGCAGCGAGTGCTTTTTCTGTGGCGTTTCCGTTTTGCAGGTACTGGCGAACACAAAGTAATCCCTGCAGCATAAAAGACGTTTCCACCAGGTCGCCCCCGTTGTCTTTTTTACTAAAGGGTTTTACCTTACCGGTTTCGCCGTTCCACCAATGGGGCCAGGCACCATGAAAGCGGTCGGCTGTTTCGAGAAAACGAACAATTTTCTCGAGTCGCGCTACGCCTTCTTTACGGGTAATGAATTTGCGCTCCATCCCCACCAGTATGGCCATCACCCCAAAACCACCGCCGCCGCTCGTAACGGTGCTTTTATCGTTTTGCGGATACTGGTTGTCTGCATGAAACCTTTCTCTTGCGAGTCCGCTCGTAGGTTCTGCCCCCTCCCAGAAATACCGGAAAGTGGCGCGTTGCACATCGGTAAAGATCTTTTCATCGGCAGCGGGCAATGCTATTTTTTGTGCATGGGTATGAAACGATGCACAGCATAGGGCCAGGGCTACCAGTATACAGGATTTGAATCGCATAAATACGGCTGTTAACATGAGCAGAAATGGGGGTAAAAGAGGGGCAACCTTGTTTCGGGTAGCCCCTCCCGGTATTTATTTTATTTATTGGCCAGACCAAGGTTATACAATGCTTTGATATAGGCATCGCCGAGGCTTTTGTTAAAGATCCTTATTTCATCGATCTGTCCGGTCATGGGTGCAAAACTAATATCCGAGCTAACCGATTTACCCGGGATC
>SCVK01000400.1 GCA_004297075.1 Chitinophagaceae bacterium | reverse complement strand
TCAAGGTTGAGACCCGTCCGTTCCCGGACGGGTATTTTCATTTTGTACCAGCCGCCGAAAACAATATCTTTGCCTCCCTCAAATAAGTTCTTACCAGATGATCAGTAGAAGAAATATACGTGTGAAAGTGATGCAGTTACTGTATATGATCGAAGCCGCCGATAGCCCGATCGCCTTTAAGAAACCCGTAGAAGAATTACAGAAACAATTGGATAAAAGCAGGGAACTGTTTGTGTACCTGTTGTATTTTCTGACAGAAGTGGCCCGTTATGCAGAAACCAGTGCACAGAAAAGGGCTTCCCGCAACCTTCCCTCAGAAGAGGACCTGAATGTAAATATCAAGATAGCAGGTAACGAGTTTTTATGGCAGATCCTGGAAAATCCTTCTTTCCAAAAAGCCGTTGAAACGGATCTTCCCGAAAAACTGGTTGATAAGGATCTCCTGAAAAAGATCTATGAAGACCTGACACATACAGACAAATACAAAGAATATATCTCTCAGCAAAGCAGGGATAAAGCCAAAGAGAAAGAGATCATCAAACTGATCTTTACCCAGCTGATGCTGCCCAATGAAGCCTTTATTGCCCACCTGGAAGAACTGTTCAATAACTGGGACGATGATGCGGATATGATGGACCAGCTGATGCAGAACTACATTCAAAAACCCGGCAGTTATAACCTGCAGGAAATGCTGAGTCCGGAGAAATGGCAGTTTGCCCGCTCGCTGTTAACCACTACACTGGAGAAAAAAGAATACTGTGCCGAACTCATCAAACCCAAACTGAAAAACTGGGACGCTGAACGGATTGCGCAACTGGACATGGTGCTGATGCGGATGGGTGTATGTGAATTGCTGTATTTTGAGACCATCCCCACTAAAGTAACCATCAACGAATACATAGACCTGGCCAAGGATTACAGTACCCCGCAAAGCGGACAGTTTGTGAACGGGATCCTGGACAATATCCATAAAGAAATGATGGAAGCCGGTAAAATCCATAAGATCAGCTTCAAAAAATAGGCAGTAAGCGGATTTTACATTTTGTTACGAGAAAATCATACAATCAAACTGATCATACACTTATCTTTACGTTCCTGCCGGAAAAGCGAACACTTTTACAATGCAGGCTTCGTTTCAAACATTAAAAAACAACTGTAATGACTAATTTAAATTTTGTTTTACTGCAGGCTGCCGGTAGCGGTGGCGGAATGGTGCAACTGGTTCTGATGGGTGGTATCATCCTGGTATTCTGGTTATTTATGATCCGTCCACAGGCTAAAAAGGCAAAAGAGCAGAAAAAGTTCGTAGAGAATATGCAGAAAGGCGATAAAGTGGTAACCATTGCCGGTATTCACGGAACAATCAACAAGATCAACGAAGACAATACCATGCAGCTGGAAGTGAGCCCAGGCAGTTACCTGAAGATCGAAAAATCATCGATCAGCATGGAATGGTCTGCTGCCATCAACAAATAAAAATACGATACTGTATATAAAGCCGGATGATCTTCATCCGGCTTTTTTTGTATACGGTTAGCGGCATTCCTGCAGAAATAATATCTTTCCATTGAAATCAGCAATATGGCACTCAGAATCGGGCTTACAGGCGGTATCGGCAGTGGCAAATCCACGGTGGCCGGTATTTTCCATACACTGGGGATCCCTGTGTTTGATGCGGATTCGGCAGCCAAAGAAGTCATGCAGACCAACCCGGATCTGCAAAAAGCCATTATCGCCCAATTCGGGGAAGCCGTTTACCCCAATGGCGTGCTCGACCGTAAATACCTGGCTTCTATCGTATTCAATGATCCTTTTCAGCTGGAGATGTTAAATGCCCTCGTACATCCCTTCACCATTGCCGCCGCCGAGGAATGGGCAGGTAAACAACAAACGCCTTATACTATTAAGGAAGCCGCTTTGTTTTTTGAAGCCGGCTCTGCTATTGGTTTTGATTATATGATCGGTGTGTATGCCCCGCAGCACCTGCGTATCAAACGAGCTATGGACAGAGACCAGGTAAGCAGGGAAGAAGTACTGGCCCGGATGAAAAGACAGATCCAGGAAGAGATCAAAATGCGTTTATGCGATTTTGTATTGATCAACGATGAGCAACAATTGCTGATACCACAGGTGCTCAAATTGCACGAACAATTTCTTAACGAAGCAGGAAATACAAGCCATGATGCATAAAGTTAACTTAATAGACAAATTTGCACAGATCACCGATTACTGGAACCCCCATATTGCCGGGGAACTGAACGGCCAGCAGGTAAAACTGGTTAAGTTCAAAGGCCCGTTTACCTGGCACCACCATGAACAGGAAGATGAATTGTTTTATGTGGTAAAGGGCTCGTTTGTGATGGAGTTGCGCGATCAGAACATCGAATTGAAAGAAGGCGATTGTCTGGTCGTACCCCGGGGTGTGGAACACCGCCCCAATGCGGAAGAAGAAGTCTGGGTCATGTTATTCGAACCCGCCGCTACCCTGAATACCGGCAATACAGAAAACGAATTCACCAAAAAGGAGTTGAACAGGATCTGATATTGTTGTGACGGTAGTAGCTGAAAAGGGAAAATGTATCCATAAATCAACCGATTATTAAGTCGCCGTCTTTTTTGAATAAGCTAATTTCTAATAAATGCCCATCATTCCGCAGCTTCAACCCATTATTCGCAAAAGTGCTGCCAGGAAAGGCACCGGGGTGCTACTACTGGTAATGCTTGTGATTCTTGGGTTCAAATTGCTAATCGTAGAGCTCGTCATCCCAAAAACAGCCACTCTTACCACTCCGCCCAGATGGCGTATGATGCCTTTACGGCAGCACCGGGATATCCTGCTCGATTATTTCGGCAACCCCGCCAAAAGCCAGGAAAGGACGGATGAATGGTTTGGCGGCAGGAAGGGTAAAATACACCAGTTACGCGTATATTACTCCGCAGACTCCATTGCCGTAGCCTATGCGATCCGGTACCGGTATAGTAATTTTTTGTTTGCGAAAGAGTATGTGTTGGATAGCAATGGGATCAAGTGAAGAATGAGTGAATGAGTGGATGAGTGAATGAGTGAATGGGGGGATCACTGATAGAATGATAGAATAAATTTTTCGAGAAGGTTCCTGCAAATGAACCAAATCAAAACATTCACTCATTCACTCAATCACTCATTCACTCATTGCCTTTCCTCACCCTATAACACCATCTCTTCAACTTCCCTTCAAAATCAAATGGTGTGGTGGCGTTGGTAATGTCTTTGATGTCTGTGGCTTTGATTAATTCACCCTCCATCACAAAGCGGGTAAAATTGGTACTGAAAAAAATGACACCATCTGCGGAGAGCGTTGCCAGTGCATCGTTGAGTAATTCTACATGATCCCTTTGTATATCGAGGAAATCCTTCATCCGCTTGCTGTTGCTGAATGTGGGCGGGTCCATGATCACGAGGTCGAAACTGTTGGGAGGCAGGGTTTTGAGGTGTTGCATCACATCGGCATGGATAAACCGGTATTTTTCGGGATCCTTGAAATGATTGATCACAAAATTATCTTCTGCCCAGGCCAGGTAGGTTTTAGACAGGTCCACTGAAGTAACAGCGGCAGCACCGCCCGCCGCCGCATACACCGAAAAAGAACCGGTATAACAGAAAAGATTCAGCACGCGTTTATCCTTACACAACGCTCTGACCATCTGCCTTGTAATGCGGTGGTCGAGAAACAGGCCCGTATCGAGGTAATCGGTCAGGTTTACCTGGAACTTCAAACCATTCTCCAGCACGGTAAAGAACTCCTGTTTGGTGTCCATTTTTTCGTACTGGTCTTCCCCGCGGTGCGACATCCGCTTCCGTTGCCGTACATACATACGATCGGCAGGTATGCCTGTCACTGCTGCGATCACCTGTAAACAGCTCTCCAGCCAGGCATCATGTTCCTCATCCGTCATACCATGCCTACGCAGGTATTCGGCCAGATAGATCTTATCCTCATAGATCTCTACACAGAGCGGGAACTCGGGTAGATCGTGATCATATACCCGGTAACAGGAAACCTCCTGTCTTTTGGCCAGTTTGCTCTTGTGTTTGAACACTTTTACCAAACGGTTGCGGAACATTTCTGTTTTTGCCGTTTCTATCATGGGTGCAAAATACGGAGATGCGGGGTTTATTGGTTTACCGGTTGATTAGTTTATTCGTTTACCGGGCTATGGATCCATTGGCTTATCGGGGCACTTCTTTGTTGATTTAGTGGTCATGCCATACAAATAAACCAGTAAACCAATAAACGAATAAACCGCTATATTTAAAACCTAAAACTAGCTCCATGAGACAAATCTTATTGGCATCCCTGCTGTTATGGCTGGTGTCTGGTGTACAGGCGCAGGAATACAGCAGTTATGCAGACCAGTTAAGCCGTTTACAGGCACTCTCCAAAGCCTGGCCCTCGCTGGTAAAACTCCAATCCATTACCAAAACCAACGGTGGCAAAGATTGCTGGCTGTTGACCATTGGTACGGGCAAAACAGAGAGCAAACCCGCCATTGCGGTAATCGGTGGTACCGAAGGCAACCATTTACTGGGCGTTGAAATGGCCCTTGGTTTTGCCGAAAACCTCCTGAAAGGAAGTGGTACAGACAGCATTAAAAACCTGCTTGCCAGAACCACCTATTATGTGTTTCCAAATATGAGTCCGGATGCAACGGAGCAATACTTTGCCAAACTCAGATACGAGCGTTATGGCAATGCCACAGATACCGATGATGACAGGGATGGCAAACTAAACGAAGATGGGGTAGATGATCTTGACGGGAACGGAAAGATTACGCTGATGCGCATTGCTTCTCCCATAGGCGATTACAGAACCCACCCGGATGATGCGCGCATATTGGTAAAAGCCGATGCCGCCAAAGGAGAGAAAGGAAAATACCGTTTGCTGACAGAGGGTTTCGACAATGACAAAGACGGTTACCTGAACGAAGATGGGGAAGGCGGCATTGCCCTCAACAAGAATTTCACCTATAAACACAATACGTTTGCTGCCGGTTCGGGCGATTATCCTGCCAGCGAAAAAGAGACCCGCGCCATGCTGGATTTTCTGTTCGATGCGTTTAATGTATATGCTGTGGTGAGTTTTGGCAGTAACAATAATTTATCTACACCCATTGCCTACAATCCTTTGCTGGCAAGAGAAAGGATCCTGGCCGGTTATCTTGAACCCGATGCCAGGGTGAATGGGATGGTTAGTGAGTTATATAACAAGGTTACCGGATTAAAGGATGCCCCGAGAACCAACCCCGGGGGTGGCGACCTGTTATCATGGGGCTATTTCCATTATACCCGCTATAGCTTCAGTACGCCGGGCTGGTGGGTGCCTAAAGCCAAAGCGGATACCGCCAAAAAGGAAAAACCTTTTACCGTAGAAGACCCCGCTGCCAATTATTTGCGCTGGGCACAACAGCAGGGAATTACCAATACGTTTACCGAATGGAAAACGATCCAGCATCCGGATTATCCTGATCAGCAGGTAGAAGTAGGGGGACTGGATCCTTTTGTTTTGGTGAACCCGCCTTACAAACTGGTGGGCGGTATAGTGAAAAAACATACAGACTTCCTGGTAAAACTGGCCGGTCAGCAGGCAGAGATCGATGTGGTGAACCTGAAAACAGAAAAACTGGGTAATGGATTGACGAGGATCCGTCTCGACCTGATCAACAGAGGCGGTCTGGCCACGCATCCCAAACTGGCAGAACGCAGTTACTTCCTCAAAAAACTGAAAGTGGCTGTGAACAATACCGGCAACCAGCAGATCGTAGGGGGTAAAAAGATCACCCTGTTGAATTCACTGGAAGCAGCAGGATCACAATCTTTCAGCTGGCTGATCAAAGGAAATGGCAAACTCACCATCGATGTGGGTTGCCCTACGGCCGGTACCAAACAAGTGGAAGTAACCCTGTAAACCTCTAAACAACGCATTATGAAACGCATATTACTTGTTAGCCTTTCCCTACTGACCCTTTCTATGGGGCAGTTGCGGGCACAGGCTCCCGAACAGATGTTCAAAGCAGCAGGTTCGCCGGTGAATCCCAAAGTAACCGTTACCTGGAACAAATACTACGACCATGCAGGCATTGGTGAGATCTGTAAAAAGATCGCTGCTGCTTATCCCAACCTGGCCAAATTCGAATCTATCGGAAAGTCTTACCAGGGAAGGGATCTCTGGTGCCTTACTATTACCGATTTCAAAAAAGGCGATCCTACACGTAAACCCGGCATGTATATCGATGGAAATATCCACTCCAACGAAATACAAGGGGCTGAATTTGCCCTGTATACTGCCTGGTACCTGACCGAATCTTTCGGCGATACCAGATTCATACAGGAATTACTGGAAGACAAAGTATTCTATATCATTCCCACCATTAATCCAGACGGAAGGGATAGTTATATCCACAAGCCCAATAATGCCAGTTCTCCCAGATCGGGTTTATTGCCTGTAGATAATGATGCGGATGGGTTAATTGATGAAGACAGTTATGAAGACCTGAACGGCGACGGTAATATTACGCTGATGCGGAGAAAAAGTCCGAATGGCCGTTTCAAAACAGATCCCCGCGATCCGCGTAACATGATTCAGGCCGGGGTGGATGAAAGGGGCGAGTGGGAACTGCTGGGCATTGAAGGCATCGACAAAGACGGAGATGGCCGTGTAAGCGAAGATGGGTACACTTTCCAGTACGATCCCAACCGCGATTGGGGATGGGGTTGGCAGCCGAACTATATCCAGAACGGCGCTTATAAATATCCGTTCTCTTTACCGGAGAACAGGGCCGTGATGGAGTTTGTGATGAAACATCCGAATATCGCCGCCGCACAGTCGTTTCACAATGCTGGAGGCATGATCCTTCGCGGACCGGGCGGACAGGAAGACGTGAACACTTACAATGCACAGGACTTACAGGTGTATGATGCCATTGGTAAAAAAGGAGAAGAGTTATTGCCAGGCTACAAATATCTCGTGGTGTATAAAGATCTGTATTCTGCCTATGGTGGTGAGTTGGATTGGTTTTATGCAGGAAGAGGCATCTATACCTATTCCAACGAATTATGGACACCCTACCTGATGTATATGAAAGAAGGTTCGCGTGATCTGTTTGATAATCCTACTTATAGCTTTGATCGTTACCTGTTATTCCAGGATGCCTTTGTTCCCTGGAAAGAGTATGACCATCCGCAATACGGTAAAGTGGAAATAGGCGGGTTTAAAAAGAATTTTACCCGTGCGCATCCCGGTTTTTTACTGGAGTCGGATGCGCACCGTAACATGGCATTCAGTATTTATCACTGTTATTCTACGCCCAAACTGGAAGTGCAAAGCATTACGGAAAAAGACCTGGGAGATGGTTTGAAAGAAGTAACTGCCGTTGTGGCCAACCAGCGTATGATGCCTACACATAGCAGCCAGGATACCAAGAACAAGATCGAAAGGCCCGACCTGATCAGCCTCAGCACTTCCGGGAAAATCCTGGCCGGTATGACGGTGGAGAACAAAGATCTGAATCTGACCACTGAACAGAAGAATAATCCGCAAACCATTGAGGTTCCCAATATTCCGGGCCTGGGCGCGGTAACGGTGAAATGGATCGTACAGGGTGGCGGAAAATATTCGGTAACCGTAGATAGCAGGAAAGGTGGGATCGTGAGTGGAACGAAGTAAAACGAAATAGTCATCTACCAAAAAACAAGACCCGGGGCGGAAGTGCCGGGTCTTGTTTTTTACTATTAGATCTATTGCGATGGCTGGTCGTCGGTCGCTGACCAGCAACAATTATTATTTCAATTTCGCCAATGCTTCCTTAATTCTTTTCCAGGCCGTTTCAATATTCTCCATACTGGCGGCAAACGAAAAACGAACACAGTTGGGTTCTCCGAACGCTTCACCCATTACACAGGAAACATGGGCGTTGTTCAGGATATACATACTCAGATCAGCAGAATTGGTAATGGTTTCGGTACCATCTGTTTTTCCGTAATAAGCACTTACATCGGGAAACACATAAAAAGCACCTTCGGGTTCAAAACATTTGAAACCAGGAATTTCTTTGATCAGTTCCAGGGTACGTGCACGTCTGCGGGTAAACTCGGCCGTCATTTCCTGCGAAGGACGCAGGTCGCCGGTTAATGCCGCCACCGCCGCTTTCTGTGTTACAGAAGTAGCACCGCTGGTAAACTGACCCTGTAATTTTTCGCAGGCTTTGGCTATGGTAACATTGGCTGCTATATAACCCAGGCGCCATCCGGTCATGGCAAAACCTTTGCTCAGTCCGTTAATCAGTACTACGCGATCTTTCAGGTCATCAAACTGTGCAATACTTTCGTGTTTGCCTACAAAATTGATGTATTCATAGATCTCATCTGCGAGGATAATGATATTCGGATGTTTCCTGAATACACCGGCCAATGCTTCCAGTTCCGCTTTGCTGTAAACAGCGCCGGAAGGGTTACAGGGCGAGGAGAACATGAACACTTTGGTTTTATCGGTGATCGCTGCTTCCAGTTGTGCCGCCGTACTTTTAAACCCGTTCTCTACGGTGGTCCTGATCTCCACTACTTTACCACGCGCAATTTTTACCAGTTCAGAATAGGTAACCCAGTAAGGAGTAGGTATTACCACTTCATCTCCCTCATCTACCAGGGCCAGAATGGCATTGGCCAGGCTCTGTTTGGCACCGGTGGATGTTACAATGTTTTCAGGTGTATAATCAAGGTTATTATCGCGTTTCAATTTGGTACAAACCGCTTCACGCAGGTCCATATATCCGGCTACCGGCGAATAGTGGCTCCAGTTATCATTGATGGCTTTAATAGCGGCATCTTTGATATGCTGTGGGGTATCAAAATCAGGTTCACCCAGACTCAGATTGATCACATTAAATCCTTTGGCTGCCAGTTCGCGGCCCAGTTTGGCCATTTTCAGTGTTTCGGGCTCATTAAACCTGTCGAGAAGAGAAGAAAGTTGCATACAGAATTTACATTAATGAAATTAGCTATCTATTAATTTTGCGCTGGAAAGTTCGGAAAAACATTCCAAACGCTTGTAAGTTTTGAGAGGGATTAGTTTACTGGTTTATTCGTTTATTGGCAGGAGGCTGGCGTGATACTTGCGACAGAACGTATGATACCTGCTCCTGAAGCTGCATCAGGAAAATGATAATAAGCACATACCTACAATGATACAGATCCCGGGAAACGAATAAACCAATAAACAAATAAACCATCTACATTTGAAACGTAATACAGATTGCCATGCCTTACGAATCCATTTCCATTTTTGATATGTTTAAAATTGGTGTCGGGCCCTCCAGCTCGCACACTTTGGGGCCGTGGAGGGCGGCTTTGCGTTGCCTGGATAGTATCCGGGAGAAAGCTGGGTTAGATGAAGTATTGTCTATTACGGTTCTCTTATATGGTTCCCTGGCCAAAACCGGTAGGGGGCACGGTACCGATATCGCCGTAATGCTCGGTTTATGCGGAGAAGATCCGGTTACGATTGATGTGAATTCCATCACACCCAAGATCAACCGGATTATCGCAGACAAAGAACTTGCACTCGGGGGCAACGTACCTATTTATTTTCCCGTGTCAGAAAAAGTGCAGTTTCTTTTCAACGAAACATTGCCTTATCACCCCAATGGTCTTTCCTTCCTGGTAACGATGAAAAACGACGACAGCTGGAGTGAGACCTTTTTCTCGATCGGTGGTGGATTTGTGGTGAAGGAAGGAGAAAGCAATGGTGGCAAAAAACCGGTACAACTGCCTTTCCCGATCGATACGGCCAGCGACCTGCTGCACTGGTGCATGAATGGCATGGCTATTCACGAAGTGGTGATGGAGAACGAATCAAGCTGGCGCAGCGAAGCGGATACCCGCAAAGGCGTGCTGCAGATCTGGAATGCCATGAAAGAATGCACTTTCCGCGGCTGCCATGCCAAAGGCGAACTGCCGGGTGGATTACAGGTGCGCCGCAGGGCTTTTGACCTGAACAAACGCCTGATGAAAGGGCAGACCTATACCGATTATGATAGCTGGATGGCCTGTATCAAACAAGGCGGACATGATTTCAGCTACACCCTCGATTGGGTAAGCTGTTTTGCCCTCGCCGTAAACGAAGAGAATGCTTCCTTTGGCCGGGTAGTAACCGCACCCACCAATGGTGCCGCTGGTGTTATTCCTGCCGTTTTACAGTACTACATTGCTTTTTGCAACGGTAATACGGAAGACAAGATCATCCGCTTCCTGCTGGTAGCTTCGGAGATCGGCAGCATCTTTAAAAAAGGAGCTACTATTTCAGCTGCCATGGGTGGTTGCCAGGCCGAGATCGGTGTATCTTCCGCCATGGCCGCCGCGGCCTTAACAGAATGTTTGGGTGGCACACAACGCCAGGCACTGATGGCCGCCGAAATTGCCATGGAACATCACCTCGGTTTAACCTGCGATCCCATCGGCGGACTGGTACAGATTCCCTGCATCGAAAGAAATACCATGGGGGCCATCAAAGCCATCACCGCTTCACAGCTGGCATTACAAAGCTCGCCCGACTATGCCATCGTAAGCCTCGATAAAGTCATCAAAACCATGTGGGATACCGCCCTGGATATGAGCAGCAAATACAAAGAAACCGCCGATGGCGGATTGGCAATACATATACCGATCAGTCTGCCGGAATGTTAGGTGGTGAATGGGCAATTGTGAATGGTGAGTGGTCAGTAGTGAGTAGGTAGTTTTGGATGAGTTTGCTACTTCGCACATTTCTCGACTTGAAAACTACTTAAAACATTCACTCATGCACTCATTCGCTCATTGATCTGTTCAGTAGTGAGTAGGTAGTTATTGGTTAGTTTGCTACATCGCACATTTCACCGCGTGAAAACTGCTCAAAACATTCTATCAATCTATCATCCTATCATTCTATCATTCTATCATTGCTCCCTACCCAAACCATTCACTCATTCACTCATCCACTCATTCACTCATTACTTCCTCATACACCCTGATCTCATTATACAACGTCCCCCTCTCCACCGGTTGTCTCTTTACCTGTTTAATCAGTGTAACCAGATCAGCCGTGCTCATGGTAGGTGTTTGCTCTTCGCTGCCGGCCATGGCGTAGATCTTGGTGGAGTCATCGATGGTACCATCAATATCATTTACTCCGAAGGAAAGAGATAACTGCGCATTCTGCCTGCCCAGCATAGGCCAGTAGGCTTTGATATGCGGGAAGTTATCCATGTACAAACGGGATACGGCATACATGCGCATGTCTTCAATGATCGAAGATTCGGGCACATGGCTCATGTCATTGTCTTTGTTACGGAATTTCAACGGGATGAACGTATTGAATCCACCGGTTTCATCCTGCAGGGTACGTAAGCGATCCATATGGTCGATGCGGTGCCAGAATTTTTCGATATGCCCGTATAACAGGGTGGCATTGCTATGCATACCCAGTTGGTGAGCTGTTTTGTGAATATGTAACCAGCCATCGGCATCTACTTTATCCTCGCAGATCTGTGTGCGGATCTCCGGGTGAAAAATTTCTGCGCCACCGCCGGGTAAGGAATCCAGTCCGGCCTCATGTGCCAGGCGCATACCTTCCTCGGTGCTGACCTTGGCTTTTTTGAACATATAATCCAGCTCTACGGGCGTAAAGGCTTTGATATGCAGATCCGGACGATGGGCTTTGATCTTACGCAACAGTTCCAGGAAAAACTCCATGGTCATTTTGGGGTGTACACCGCCTACAATATGCACTTCTGTAACGGGCTGACCATCGTAGCTTTTTACAATATCCAGCATCTGGTCGATGCTCAGTTCCCAGCCTTCTTCCTTGTGGGCGTATAAGCGGGAGTAGGAGCAGAATTTACAGGAGAACACACAAAGATTGGTGGGCTCGATATGGAAGTTCCGGTTGAAATAAGTCTTATTGCCATGTTTCTCTTCGCGCACCCAGTTGGCCAGCGCGCCCAGGTAGGCGAGGGAACCTTTTTCGAACAAAGCTACACCGTCATCAAAAGAGATTCTTTCTTTGTTCAGTATTTTCTGGCCGATCTGTTGGAGTTGGGGATCTTTGACACTGGAAACGATTACGGAGACTGCGGAGCTCATATTCACCTGTTTAGAGTGCAAAATTAATTAGTAATTGGTAATTAGTAGTTAGTAATTCACCACTGTAGAGTAAAAAATACCTCTTTTGGCTGAAAAGATTGACAAGGCAGTATTCTCCTGTCTATTGATCGTGCAGTTACCTGGGAAATCAAAGCCTGAAAACCTCTGTGTTCCTCTGTTGCTCTATGGATTCTGTGTTAAAAATTGGTAGATGCTATCCTATGTTGAGGCCTTTTTCAACACAGAGGGACAGAGACAGGGAGTTACACAGAGAAAGGCTTCGGAATAATAGTTTGTTTAACCAATATATCATTCCAAAGCCTATCCAACTTCAATTTTTAATTGCTAATTGCTAATTTTTAATTCTCAATGTTTCACCCCCTCCAACGCCGCCCTGTCATGTTTATACCTGAAAACAAAGGGGAAAACGATACCCAAAATCAGCGCATATCCGGCAAAACTGAACCAGATATTCTGCCAGTTCTTTACGCCGTCGATCGTGAAATAATCTACTACCCAGCCACTGATGGTTCCACCGAGATAGGCGCCGATACCGTTGGTCATGAGCATGAATAAACCCTGCGCACTGGCGCGGATCTTGATATCGGCTTCTTTTTCCACGAAAAGGGATCCGGAAATATTGAAGAAATCGAATGCCATACCATAAATGATCATCGACATCAACAGCAGATAGAGACCCGGGCCGGGATCGCCGATGGCGAAGAGACCAAAACGGAACACCCAGGCAAAAATGCTCATCAGCATCACATTCTTGATCCCGAACCTTTTCAGGAAGAAGGGAATGGTGAGAATGAACAGGGTTTCAGAGATCTGTGAGATAGAGATCAGCAGGTTGGGATGCAGTACACCAAAGGAATCGGGGAACTTGCCTTTAAAATCATCCAGAAAAGGCGATCCGAATGCATTGGTGATCTGCAGCGCCGCCCCAAGCAGCATGGCGAACATAAAGAAGATGATCATTTTTTTACGGCGGAACAACACAAAAGCATCCAGTCCCAATGCAGATACCAGGCTGCGCTTGGCTTCCACCGGTACCCGGGTACAGGCCGGCATAGTAAAGGCATAAATACCCAGTAACAAACCGGATCCGGCACTCACATACAATTGCAGCGGACTCTTGGTCCAGCCAAACAGATCCACCATCCACATGGCCACAATAAAGCCAATGGTACCCCATACGCGAATGGGAGGGAAGTCTTTTACGATATCAAAACCTTTCTTCTCCAGCACGATATAGGAAACCGTATTATTCAGTGCGATCGTAGGCATAAACGCCATCGAATTCAGCAACATGATCAGGTAAAAAGTACGGTAATCGGTAACGGTAGAAGCCCATAGTAGCAACAAGGCACCAATAATGTGCAGGGAGCCCAGCACTTTTTCAGCATTCACCCATCTGTCGGCCACAATCCCCATCAGGGCGGGCATGAAAAGAGAGGCAATACCCATAGTAGCATATACGGCACCTACTTCACCACCCGTAAACCCCAGGGTCACGATCATATAACCACCCAACGAGATCAGCCAGGAACCCCATACAAAGAACTCCAAAAAATTCATCAGCATCAGGCGGGCCTTGATATTCATAGACAAGTTGTTTTAGTTGAGCAAATCGGGCTGGAAGATAGGAAAAATCGAACAGAAGAACAGAGGAACAGGGAACCGAAGAACAGATGATCGGAAGATAGCGTGAGTAACTTTCAGATGGTAAGAATCATATTCAATAAACTATCTAAGGGCTTAGCCTTCATCTGTTCTTTGTTCGTCTGTTCATCTATTCAAAAAAAGAGCCCGAAAATCGGGCTCTTTTCAAATATATCAACACAACTTAAATATGTGCCTGGATCTTTTTATCCAATACCGATTTCGGTACGGCACCGATCTGTTTGTCTACGATCTGTCCGCCTTTGATGAAGAGGATGGCAGGGATAGAAGTGATACCATAATTCACACTCAGGTTCGGGTTATGGTCAACATTTACTTTGCCCACATTTACTTTACCATCGTATTCCTTGGCCAGTTCTTCGATAACGGGTCCGATAGCACGGCAAGGGCCACACCATTCAGCCCAGAAATCCACCAATGTCAGTTTATCGCTGTCCAGTACGGTTGCCTGGAAATTTGCGTCTGTTAATTCTAAAGCCATTTGTCTAAAGTTTAAATTGTTTATGATTGTCTCTGTGATAGAAGGATGTCAAATATAAATCCAAACCACGGTTTATGCTGTTTTGACTTTTCCACCACTGTGATTAATGACGTTGCAACAGTAAAAACCTGACAAGGGGGCAGCTATTTCCGTTTCAGCGGGTACCATTGGAAGAAAGTAGCCGATCGCCAGAGCCATTCAAACGGGCCATACCGGAAGTTTTTCAGCCACCATTTGCACAGTACCACCTGTAACACAAAGAAAGCCAGGGCAATCAGCCAGTTGAGCCAGGGAGCGGTTTGGCCAACAAAGCCCAGCCCTACGCCATAATACAACCCCAATCCCAGCAGGGTTTGGGTGAGATAACAGCTCAGTGCCATTTTACCCACCGAAGCCAGCGGATAGAGCCTTTTCTGCCATTTGGGCCTGTACAACAGCAAACTGATGCCGGATACATACAAACAAACCAGCGAAGCGCTCAGGGTATCATAAAAGATGCTGAAAATAAAGCCCATAACCGGTTTCTGCTCCCAACCCAGTTTCAGGAAGCTATTGGCGGCAATCAGGCTCAGTCCCGCCAGTAAACAACCCAACCCCAGCCAGCTGCTGGTGCGGAGGATCTTTTTAAATACCGGCCGGGAGCTATCCGGGGTTTCAAACCAGTTTTTACGTCCGGTGTACATACCGAGCAGAAAAAAACCGAATGTGACAAAGATGCGGCCACTATCCAACTGAAATTTGAATTTATCAGGGAAGTTGATCAGGTTGGCTTTGAACAGGGGCCACCAATAGGGCTGTTGCATCATAGTTAAATAAGCTTTGCCCGCTGCTTCAAAATCGGGTGGGGGCCCATTGCCAGGCGGGGGAGGTGTTGGTGCTGTTGAGAGGAGTTTCACCACTTCGATCAGTTTGCCGGGAACATTCAGGGCAAACAGAATACCTAAAACCAGGATGATCCGGTTATTCCATTTACGCATGGGTAATAAAAGAAAACCCAGTGGCGCATAAATGGAGAGGATATCGCCGCGCCAGAACGCGTGGTGTACCACACCGATCAGTCCCAGCAGGGTAATACGCCAGGCATAGCGTAATACAAAATTGTCGTTTCGTTTTTCCATGCTTTGCATCTGCAGGTAAAAACTCAGTCCGAAGAGAAAGGAGAAAAAGGCAAAGAACTTACCGGAAATGAAAATGTCATTGATCACAGGCATTACCTGCGATCCAATGTCTTTGTATTTGTTGAAGAGCTCGCCGGGTAAGGGGCCGGCGCTGTACCAAAAGATCATATGCGCCAGCAGGATGCCGAATAAGGCAAAGCCGCGAAGCACATCAACCGTGATGATGCGCGGGGAAGCAAGAGGTGTTTGCATGCAGTTGTTGGTTTTATAGTATACGTAAGTAGAGTAAAAAAGTTACATATCTCCGGTAAAAAGGATGAACAGCTATATAGAAGGCTGAGTAGCGGGAAGTCACATGAATATGTGATTCAAACGAAGAATAGATTTCGGTTTGTTTAAACCATTATTAATCTATACGGTCAGCGCGATTGTTTATCTTTTCATCCATAAATCCGCTCTGCTATGAACCGCAAATCCTTTCTGTCTGCTTCTGCCGTACTATCTGCATCGGCCATTTTACCTATCAATTCTGTACTTGCACAGAACTACCAGGAAAATGGATTGGATAAATTAACTAACGAAAAAGGAGAGTTTCAATTACTCAATCTGCCTTATAACAAAAATTTTCTCGAGCCGTATATGGATGAGGAAACGGTGTACCTGCACCATACCTTTCACCATGGCGGAGCAGTAAAAGGGGCCAATAAAGACCTGCAGATGATCCGCAAAGCGATGGATGAAGGCAATATGGAAACGGTGGATTACTGGACACGGAAGCTGAGCTATCATTTCTCCTCCCATGTATTGCACACCATTTTCTGGACGAACCTGACCAATAAAAAAACGGAACCCACGGGAAAACTGTTGAAAAGAATAGAGACCGATTTCGGCAGTTATGAAAAACTGAAAACCTATCTCTCCAAAACTTCCAAAGATGTGGATGGAAATGGATGGGGAATACTGGGTTACCAGCCTTACGCAGATAAGTTAACCATCCTGCAATGCGAGAACCATGAAAAACTGACTCAATGGGGTGTGATTCCTTTATTGGTGTTAGATGTATGGGAACATGCTTACTATCTCAAATACAAAAACAAACGGAATGATTTTGTAGATACCATGCTGAATATCCTCAACTGGGACAATGTGGCCGAAAGGTTAAATGTAGCTGAAAAATTAAGCTGATACCCTTACCATTCAAAGCAAATGGTTCTTCATCATATTGATTATCAATTATCTATATAAATATTTCAAGAGATTTTTTTGATAGATAACAGGGAAATTTTGTAAAAAACTACACGTATGATCAGGCTATTTTGATAGTAAAATGATAATACGTATATTTGAAATAAAGACACGTATTATGACAACTAAGCTCACACTGACAGTTGAAAAAGAGGTTATTGAGCGGGCCAAGTCTTATGCTAAAAATTCCGGCCGAAGCCTTTCAGAATTGATTGAACAGTACCTCGACAACATTACGCAGGATAATAGAAACCAGCCCATTTCTCCTAAATTAAAAAAGCTGGTAGGGTCCGTAAAATTGCCAAAAGGATTTAACGAGAAAAAAGAACTGCAATCTTATCTCGAGAAAAAACATCTATGAAAAGAATTTTCCTTGATACCAATATCCTGGTAGATCTGATAGCAGACCGGAAGCCATTCAGTAAATATGCAGTCACGATTTTCAATGCTGCAGAAATTAAAAAAATAAAACTTTTTACTTCCTCGCATACCATTGCCACCACCTACTATTTATTGAAGAAATATGTTGATGAGAAAGCGCTTAGACAAATCCTGTTAGGCCTGTTCGACTATGTAACCATCATTCCGGTAGACGCAAAAGTGCTATTGAAAGGCTTACGCTCAAATCAAAAGGATTTTGAGGATTCTATTCAGATCTATTGTGCAACCAGTGTTGATAAAATGGATTGTATAGTGACCCGGAACCTAAAAGATTTTAAAGGAAGTGAAATACCTGTTTTGGCACCGGATGAATTATGTTCAAAAATATAGTTACCTGTCCAACGCTAAAAAAGATTGAGCAAAGCTGTCCTGACCATTGCGAACTCACCCCACCAAGCCCACCTGTATATCCACATCCGGATTGGCCATCAGAAAATCGGCCATTTCTTCGTTCATCTGAAACCCGCGGTCAAAAGAACTGAGGGTTACTTTCAGGTTGTCTTTGGGTTCAAAGAGATTGAATTTTAAGGATGATTTACCGGGATTATTACGCACATTCTTATCTACAAAACTTACAAAATCGGCCGTTACCGATGCCGGGTGCATATTGATCTCAATGCTGCGGGTCAGGTTCTGCTTCACGGTTTCGAGCAAGGACATTACATGGATCTTGAATTCGAAATTATTGGGCTGGTTATAGCGGTTTCTGAAAAACCCTGTGAGCAGAATATTCTGTCCTTTTTCGAGATAGTTCTGGAACTTGATATAATCCTCGCTCCACAATACAAACTCTGTTTTACCTGTAAAATCCTCGATCACAAATGAGCCGAAGTTCTTACCGGTTTTGGTAACGCGGTGCTGCACATCGATCACCAGCCCGGCCACCCGCAAACTCTTGCCCAGGCCAGACTGTGCACTCAGCGAATCCTTGATCTCATTAAAATCGTTGATCTTGGTAATACCGTAATATTTCAGTTCAAATTTAAAATGATCCAGCGGGTGCCCGCTCATGAACATACCGGTCACATCTTTTTCGTGATCCAGCAGTTCGGTCAGGGTCCAGGGTTCGCACTGGGGAATTTTGGGTACCTGCACTTTCATGGCATCCGACAGATCGCCGAAAAGGGTATTGGCGGTACCGGTAACACTCTGCTGCGCCTGCCCGTAAGCAATAATACGTTCCAGTCCGCTTTGCCTTTCATTCTCGGGCGTATAAAAATACTGTGCACGGTGATAGGCTGTAAAACAATCAAAAGCACCGGAATAAGCCAGGCTCTCTAATGATTTCTTGTTTACGTTCTTCTGTAATACCCGTTTGATAAAATCGAAAATATCTTTGTATTCGCCACTTTTTTCCCGCTCGGCAATAATGGTATCCACGGCCGCATCGCCCACACCTTTCAATCCACCCAAACCAAAGCGGATCTCGCCGCGCTGGTTTACGGCAAAACCTTTCAGCGATTCATTGATATCCGGCCCCAATACTTTAATGCCCATACGTTTACACTCTTCCATAAAGAAAGTGATCTTTTCAATGGCACCCGCATGGTTCAGCACCGCCGACATATATTCTCCCGGATAATGCGCTTTCAGGTAAGCCGTCTGGTAGGCCACAAATGCATAACAGGTAGAGTGCGATTTGTTGAAGGCATATTGCGCAAAAGCTTCCCAGTCGGTCCAGATCTTTTCCAGTTTATCGGGCGCGTGTCCTTTGGCCGTGGCACCGCTGATGAACTGGGCCTTCATTTTATCCAGTACCGATTTCTGCTTTTTACCCATGGCTTTCCGCAATACATCCGCATCGCCCTTGGTAAAACCGCCAATGCTCTGGCTCAGCAGCATCACCTGCTCCTGGTACACCGTAATACCGTAAGTGTCTTCGAGGTATTCCTTCATATCCTCCAGGTCGTAACTGATGGCTTCGCGGCCATGTTTACGGTCG
>SCVK01000399.1 GCA_004297075.1 Chitinophagaceae bacterium | reverse complement strand
CCCTTTCAGGGCCTGTGCCTCCAGTCTTGCCTTACGTGCCGAAACCAGCGAGATCTCGGCCATCGAAAACAGGCCGTTGATCACGATCAATATCAATAAAATAATTACTTCTGTCATAATAGAACTTACCCAAAACTAAACAATACCTGACAAATCACCATTTAAGGTCTGTTTCCCAATGCAATAAGCACATATTTGGGCACTTCCTGCTCGCGGGTGGCGGGGTTGAGGAAGGGTAGTGACAAAGCAGTTACCCCAAAATGGCTTCCCTCGTGCAATACTTTTGCTCCTGGAAAACGTTGGGTAAAAACAGGCAGGCTATCCTTTACGGTTATCACCATTTCATCCTGCCGAAAATCATTGGGGGATACCCGGGTGGGAAAAATGTGTTGGGCATAAAAATGAAGGGCCCTTCCTTCATGAATACCATATAAAGCGATCTTTTCTTTGGGTAGATGATTGGCTCGGATAAAAGCGGCCGCATCATTTCCTAACTGGTAACGTAACACATTGGGATAAAAAGCCGTGCTGAGAAAACTGTTCACACCCAGCACTGTATACAATGCCACACAAAGCAGTACAGGCAACGCTAATTTTTTGGAAAACAGGATCACAAACAATCCCACCAGTCCTAGTCCCGCCAGTACCGCTACCCATACAGGCACCTGGAACGGCCATACCAGTAAAGCCACCGCTGCCACCCACAGTAAGGTAAAAATACAAACATGTAAAACCAACAGGGGCTTTCTCCATTTTATAAGTTCTTCTGTAAACAATAACTGAAACAGGAACTTTCCTGTAACTATGGCGGCCAGTGGAAATACCACAAAAATATAATGCGGCAATTGCGCCTGGCTGCGGGCCAGGATGCAGTAGGTTACGATAAAACCCCCGGCACTCACCCACTCTTCCTTCCCGGTAAGATGAAATTTTTTCCGGATCAGCTCCTTTACAGCCAATATCAACCCAAGCAGGAAGAACAGGATCCAGGGTAAAAAACTCCAGAGCATATTCTCGAGCAGAAAACTGAAATGATTCATTTCGTTGAATACATTCTCACCGGTATACCGACCAAAACTTTGTGTCCAGTAATAAAAACGCAGGCCAGACTGGATCGGCACCCCATTGATCATTTTTCCGGGATGCAGATCGAACTGCCGGTATAAACCGATACTCATGGGCACCAGCATTACCGCAATGATCAGTATACCCAGCAGGTATTCCCAGCGGAACAGTTGTTTCCAGTTGCGCCGCAAGAGTACATGGGGTACAAACGCAAAAGCAGGCACCATTAAAGCGATCGGGCCTTTGGTCATCATACCGCAACCGATGGCCACAAAAGCGAGCAGAAAATTTTTCCATTTACCGGTTTCGTACCAGGCGGCCATTTGCCAGAGGCTCAATGCCACCCATCCCATCAGCATGGTATCGGTGCGCACATCGTGTGTGATCAGGATCAGCGCCTGTGATGCGGCCAATACCATGGCACTTAGCTGCGCGATCTCTTTCCGGTAATAGATCAGCGCCAGCCGATAGGTAGCGTACACGGCGAGTAAGGCGAAAAAGAAAGAAGGTAGCCGGTATGACCAGTCGTGCACCCCCAGGATCTTCATACTCAAAGCGGATAACCAGAATAACAAAGGGGGTTTATCGAGGTAATCGTATCCCAGATCAAAGACCTGCAGAAAACTGTTGTTCTCCAGCATTTCCCTGCTGATAGACGCGTATTGCGAAGCATCAATATCCATGAGCGGGATCAGGAAAATACCCAGCAGGTAAACCAGTGCGCATAGACCAATAACGATCCGGAAAGTACGGGTGGAGATCATGAGCGGAAATTGATGTGTAAAAGTATAGATTTTCGTATTGCTCCCCGCGGCACCTGGAAAGCCAATGATATCATTCCGCTTGCGGCAGCCCGATTCTTTTGTTGAAATAAATGCCTGTGAGATAACCGATCAAACAACCCAGCAGGGCACCCGCCAGGATATCCAGGGGATAATGTACACCTACATATACCTGTCCATAGGCAATGGTAGCGGCCCAGATAAAAAATACATAGCCCCATTTTTTCATGATCGGCCGGAGGGTCAGAAACAGGAACATGGCAAAACCAAAATGATTGGTAGCATGCGAAGAGGGAAAACTATAGCCGCCTGAACAGGTATTCAGGATCAGCCGTACCTGCCCCATCAATAATTCCTCCCGGCAGGGTCTTGGTCGCTCTATCAGTTTTTTGATGACACTGCTGCTCAGCTGATCGGTTAAAGTGGCCGTTAGTACCGCAAACAGGATCCAGGGAATGGCTTTTTCTTTAAAATTCATGATGGCAAAAACGATCAGGAACAGGTATAAGGGCACCCAGGCATTGGCTTCGCGGTACCATGGGTAGATGCTGTCGAGCAGGGGATTTGTCCACTCCGTATTCATCTTCAGAAACAGCCGGGTATCGGCATAACGCAGCCATTCCCAGATATTTTCAAAAAAACCAGAAAGGAGGATGGGGGTGGACATGGGGTAAAGATAAATCTAATGAGTGAATGAGTGGGTGAGTGAAGGAGTGAATGTTTTTTGCAGCCTTGTTGCTTGCCAGACCAATAACCCTTCCCGGCAGTTTCCTTATATCAATTGTGGGTGTTGCTGGATTGTAGTATAGTTTAACGCTCAAGTAAAAATTCCGACGCTTCACGCTGCCTGTTTTAACAAAATAAAAACCGGGAGCTATATAATAAATTAGATATATTAAGTATTTTGGTATTATGAAAAATCTCTTTTTCGCATTGGGTCTGGTTATGTTGTGTTCCGCTGGGTTTGCACAAACCGATGCTACGAGCATTCCGAAACTGTCTGTTACCGGGAAGAGTTTTTTACAGTCCATAACAGAAAGGGATACTTTCCCATTAAATAAAAATTTTGACAGCGTTCTCCCGTATAATGGCATACCCAATAAGATTACGGTAAAACCGATACCACCCGTTTACAAGGGGAATAACCAGCAGGGTTTTGCTATTTATGAATCTCAGTTAGATAAGATGCCTATCCTCGTACCGGACAGCGGGTTTCAATCTGCCATGCCCAATCCATTCGCAGTTGCACAGAAATCAAGAGACAGTATCCTTACATCACCCCGCAGGATCCCTGATTTTTTGTATAAGAAACGATGGCAGCCGAAAGTTTATAAGCAGCCTGACACATCAATTCCGAATCAATAAACCAGGAGTGACTATTTTACGTAAGCATTGTTGGTTGGCTGACCATAGTTTTTTGAATCAGTATATTTTACTACTCTGGTCTAAGCCCCAATAAAAAATATTTCTATTCTTTGTATCCCCGCTCTGAAGAGCGGGGATACGTCACAGTAAGGACCTTTATCCGGGACTTTAGTCCCGAGTAAGGCTGCAGCCATTGCTGATCGCCTGACCAGCAACCCCTCCTATCAGTTCTTCTTTGCCACAATGATCATTCGGGGCGATTTGCGGATATCATATCTCCCCAGCTGGTAATCGCCGAATACTTCCTGCACCTGCATTCCCTGGTAAGAAAGCATGTCGGTAAAATCGCCCAGCGAAAATTTGGCTACCCGTTCTGTGTACAGGTGTTTGGGTGCTGCGTTGGTGGCATCGGTTACCTGGATCTGTTTAAAGAAATGTTCTTCATCATGCCATTTGGTAATATGAAAAGTAACTCCCTCTATCGTGGTCGTAAATAATTTTTCGAGCCGGTCTTCCGAATAATGCACGTTCAGGTAATCGATCACAAAAATTCCATCCTGCTTTAAACTCTGCGCAATGGTACGGATGGCATTATCGTGCTCGCGGCGGGTTCTGAAATAACCAAAGCTGGTGAAGAAGTTGAATGCATAATCAAAATAATTGATCCAGAAAGGCAGGCGCATATCATGCTGAAAAAAATGCAGCTGTTCATTCTCTTGCTTTTTTGCCTCTTCAATAGAAGCCACAGAAAGATCGATCCCCGTTACATCAAAACCCATATCGGCCAGGGCCTTGCTATGCCTTCCTTTGCCGCAGGCAATATCCACCATGGTACTGCCCTTTTCGGGCCGCAGGTAGCCGATCAGGTTCCGGATAAATTGCAAAGCCTCTTCCTCATCCCTATGCTGGTAGAGCAAATGATAATAATCTGAGTTAAACCAATCTTTGTACCACGCTTTATCCGGCATAAGTCCTCATTATCCTGCAAAACTACGCCAGCGGGGCAAACAAAAAATTTCTATTATGTTTGCATCCCTAAATTCCTTCCCA